>DASZMP010000067.1:0-9867 GCA_035551795.1 Solirubrobacteraceae bacterium
AGCCGCCTACACGCTCTTTACGCCCAATGATTCCGGACAACGCTTGCCCCCTACGTATTACCGCGGCTGCTGGCACGTAGTTAGCCGGGGCTTCTTCTGAAGGTACCGTCACTCCAGCCGGCTATTCACCGGCGGAGCTTCGTCCCAACTGAAAGGGGTTTACAACCCGAAGGCCTTCTTCCCCCACGCGGCGTTGCTGCGTCACGCTTTCGCGCATTGCGCAAGATTCCCCACTGCTGCCTCCCGTAGGAGTCTGGGCCGTGTCTCAGTCCCAGTGTGGCTGATCGTCCTCTCAGACCAGCTACCCATCATTGCCTTGGTGAGCCTTTACCTCACCAACAAGCTAATGGGCCGCGGGCCCATCCCGATGCGGAGGCCGAAGCTTCCTTTCCCCAGCTGCCTTATGGCAGGAGGGCACATTCGGTATTAGCCCGAGTTTCCTCGGGTTGTCCCAATCATCAGGGCAGGTTACCCACGTGTTACTCACCCGTTCGCGGCTTTGCCCCAGGCTAAAAGCCTGGTTCGTCGCTCCACTTGCATGTGTTAGGCACGCCGCCAGCGTTCGTCCTGAGCCAGGATCAAACTCTCCGTGAAGAACTACTCGGCGGATGCTGGGCACCCACCGTTCACAAAGAGTCGTCAGAGATTTGCGTCCGCTCCTGAAAGGAAACGGACAAACTCTGGGCCTGCCTTGGCAGGTCAGGCCCTTACGCCGACCAGCGACATCAGTCGCCGGCCACCGGCCGAAACGGCCGGAGGCAGCCTGCAGTACACACGAGGCTGCCAACGCAAGACGGGGTCAATTCTGGCACCGCCGAAGTCTCCGCCGATAGGCGTTGAGTTCGACGGCGTCGAACCTGGACACACACTCGACCGAGGGTACGGCCGAGGTGCGCATGCTGTTGAGTTTTCAAAGACCGCCGCGCCTCCGGCGAGAGGGGGCTTCCCTCTCAGGGGCACGCCCGAGACCCGATTACCAGATCCCGGCGCAGACATCCCAATATATCACCGGGAGGCGATCTTCCGGGGCCGGCCGGTTCTCTGGTCCGGATTCGGACCCAGGCCATCAGTGGCCCGAGAGCGGCTCCTCGACAGATCGCTTCCCCAGCGTAGCCGTTCTCGGTCGATGACGCGGGTGGCTGGGAAAACCTGTGCCCGGCAAGCAAACGTTGACCGCTGCCGCGGATTCGCCGAAGCGCCGGCCTACGAAACCACGTTGACGGTCACGGTCCGCGACCGCGACCGATCGTCGAAGTCCAGCAGGACGATCTGCTGCCAGGTACCCAGAGCCAGCCGCCCGCCCACAACGGGGATGGTCTCCGAGGGGCCGACGATCGCCGCCCGCAGGTGAGCGTGCGCGTTGGTGTCGTGATTGCGGGCGTTGTGCTCGTAGGACCCGCTCGTCGGGATGAGCCGCTCCAGCAGCGCCTGGAGGTCGCTCACCCCACCGGGCTCGAACTCCATCGTCGTGATCGCCACGGTGGAACCGGTCGCAAACGCGGTCACGACGCCGCGCTGCACCTCGGAGCTGGCAACGATCCGGGCCACTCCCTCGGTGATGTCGACGATCGCCCCATGGCCAGGCGTGTCGAGCCGCAGCATGCCGCCGTGAACCGGCACGGCGATCAGGCGATCCGGACGCGCTTGAAGCGCCGCTTCCCGAGCTGGAGCACCTTGCCGTCGACGGCTTGTGCCGGCAGATCCAGAACCTCCGCTCCAGCCACCTCGCCGTCCAGCCTGACGCCACCCTGGGCGAGCATCCGCCGGGCCTCGGAGCTGGAAACGCCGAAGGCCGCCGCGATCAGCGCCGGCAGGTGAACGCTCCCGTCGCCTCGCGGCCACCGCGTCTCGACGATCTCCTTCGGGCGCTCATGACGCACGTGCACGCGGTCGAAGGCGCTCTCCGCCTCTGCAGCCGCGTCACTGGAATAAAACCGCGCCGCCAGCGCTCGAGCCAGAGCTCGCTTGGCATCCCGCGGCGACTCGGTAGGAGGGGGCTGATCCAGCAACAGCTCGTACCACACGGGCAGAGCCTTGTCCGGGATGCTGAGCGTCTTGCCGTAGATCTCCTCGGGCGGATCGGTTACGCCGATGTAGTTGCCCAGAGACTTGGACATCCGCCGATCGCCATCCGTGCCGGGGAGGATCGGCATGGTCAGGATGGCCTGCTCGGGCACGCCGTAGGCGCGCTGGACGTCGCGCGCCAGGAGGAGGTTGAACTTCTGGTCGGTGCCGCCGAGCTCGACGTCGGCCCGAATGGCCACGGAGTCATAGCCTTGGAGCAGCGGATACAGCAGCTCCAGCACCGAGATGGGCGTGTGGGCGGCAAAGCGCTTGGCGAAGTCCTCGCGCTCGAGGATCTGGGCGACGGTGGTCGTCCGCGCCAGAGCAAACAGTTCCTCCATCGTCATATCCAGCCACTCGCCGTTGAAGCGAACCTCCAGTCGGTCGGGATCCAGGACGGTGACGGCCTGCTCCTGGAAGGTCCGGGCGTGCGCCTCGATCTCCTCCGAGGAGAGCACCGGGCGCGTGTCCGAGCGACCGCTCGGGTCGCCGACTCGAGCGGTGTAGTCGCCGATGATCAGCACCACGGTGTGGCCAAGGTCCTGAAACTCGCGGAGCTTCTGGAGGACGACGGTATGGCCCAGGTGGATGTCCGGGGCAGTGGGGTCGATTCCGAGCTTGACCCGCAGCGGCCGGTCCTCGGAAAGCTTGTCCCGAAGCGCCCCCACCGGGAGGCTGTCCACCGCATTGCGCGCCAGCCAGGCGGCCGCCTCGTCAGGCGCCAACCGATCAGCTCCAAGCATCGCGCCCCACGGCCTCCAGGCTCCCGCCGTGCAGCGGCTCTGAGGCGTCCATGAGAAGGGCTCGATTCACGGGGCGCAATGCTAGACTCTCGCCCCCGGGAGGACCCGATGCCCGTCGCCGTCAGGGTTGGGGTCCGCTGCAGGCAGACAGCTCGCCGTGGCTTGGAGCCGAGCCCTGCACTGGAGCGTCAGAGATCGCATGAGCGTCGACCACGACATCCTGACCGAGGACACCCAGACCCCGGTTGAGCTTCCCGCGCATCCCATCCCGGGGCGCCGCAACGGCCGCAACGGCCGCCCCGCCCGCGGCGGCCGGACCGGACGCACTCGCGGCTCGGCGGGATCCAAGCTAATCCGCCGCCGGTCGGCGCTGAGCCTGCTGCGCCGCAACCCAGACCGCCCCCGGGTGCGCGTACGCAAGCTTCGCTTTGTGTTCGTCCTGATCTTCTTCGTCGTCCTCGCCTTCATCTCAGCCCTGTTCGGAATGCTCACCTCGGTGGCCTCCGATCTGCCGCAGCTGGCCAACAGCGTCCAGTTGAAGTCCAACGTCGAGTCCTACATGTACTACGACACCGGGCAGCCGATCGGGCCGATCGCGCCACCCACCAAGCAGGTGATCGACCAGTGGAAGCAGATCTCACCGAACATAGACCGCGCGATCATCGCGATCGAGGATCGCCGGTTCTGGAGCGACCCCGGCATCGACATCAAGGGCATCGCGAGGGCCTTCATCTCCGACGTCACCGGCGGCCCCAAGCAGGGAGCCTCGACGATCGCGGAGCAGTTCGTCAAGAACGTTGAATCCGAACAGGACCACCGGACGATCCTCGAGAAGCTGCGTGAGGCGGCGCTGGCCTTCCAGCTCGTGCACCGCTGGCCGCGAACCCGGATCCTCACCTCCTACCTGAACACGATCTACTTCGGCCACGGGGCGGTCGGCATCGAATCCGCCGCGCGCGTGTACTTCGGATGGGATCACGGCTACGACGCTGCCAATCCCGGCAGCGAGCCCCGCGGAGCGTGCGGCGACCCGTCCGCCGACGACGAGAACCGCCCGGAATGCGCGCAGGTGCTCTACCCGTGGGAGGCCGCGCTGCTGGCCGGGATGGTGGCCAACCCGTCGGCCTTCGATCCTGCGAACCCTGCCACCCGGGCCGCCGCGTACGCCCGCCGGGGCCAGGTGCTGCAGGACATGGTGGCCCAGCACTACATCACCCGCGCCCAGTACGAGAGCTATCGCGTCAAGCCGCTGCCCACCGCCGCGCAGATCCAGCAACCCCAGGAGCCGGCCCCCGCTCCCTACTTCACGAGCTGGGTGCGGCCCCAGATCGTCCTCGCGCTCGAGCACGAGGGCGTGTCGGCCAAGGTGGCCCAATACCGCGCCTACTACGGCGGCCTGAAGGTGCGGCTGACGATCAACCAGAAGCTGCAGCAGGCCGCCCAGCAGGCGGTTGACGCCGAATTCCCACCCGGATCCAACGGCCCCACCGCATCGCTGGTGGCGATCGACAACCGGACCGGTGAGGTGCGAGCGATGGTCAGCGGCACGAACAACTACACGCAGGACCCGTTCAACCTGGCCACCATGGGCCATCGCCAGCCCGGCTCGTCGTTCAAGGCGTTCACGCTGGCGGCGGCGCTCACGAGTGGCCAGTACGGCCCTGACTCGATCATCGACTCAGCGCCGCAGGACATCCCCTTCAAGCTGCCCAATGGCCACATGAGCCACTTCATCGTCCACAACTTCGGCAACACCTACTCGGGCCCGATCAGCCTGCAGTCGGCCACGGCGATCTCGGACAACAGCGTGTTCGCCCAGGTGGGGATGCACGTGGGCACCAGGCGCATTCGGCACTACGCCAGCCAGATGGGCATCCGCTCGCCGGTCTCCACCAACCCGTCGATGATCCTGGGTGGCCTGAGAACCGGCGTCTCGGCGCTCGACATGGCCCACGCCTACGAGACGATCGCCACCGGTGGCCTGAAGGTCTGGAACAAAGATCTGGGCGACGTCGACGGTGGTCCGATCGGGATCCACTCGATCGCCTGCCCCACCTGCCGCCACCACATGCTGGTCAACCATCCGACCATGCAGCGGGTGCTCCCGGCCTCCGTGGCGGCCACGATGAAGTCGATGATGGAGGGCGTGGTCGGGCCGGGTGGCACGGCGCCGGCCGCGGCGATTCCGGGGGTCGTGGTCGCCGGTAAGACCGGCACCACCTCAAACTATGTCGACGCCTGGTTCGTCGGTTGGACGCCACAGATGACCGTCGCCGTCTGGGTCGGCTACCCCAATAAGGCCGTCCCCATGACCACCCTCTACAACGGAGCCCCGGTCGAGGGCGGAACCTTCCCGGCGATCATCTGGAAGAACTTCATGGTCCAGGCGCTGCAGATCCTGGCCGCCGAGCACCCGTCGAGCACATCCACGCTTCCGACGACCACTCCGACGCTGGTGACGCCGACGGTCAGCACCACTCCGGCAACCACCACCCCGACCACTCCGGCGACGCCCGCCGCGCCCACCACGAACGCTCCCACGACCGGTGGCGGAACTGGCGGTGGCACCGGCGGAACCGGCGGTGGAACGGGCGGCGGCACCGGAGGAGGCACCGGCGGCACGGGCGGGACCGGCGGCGCAGGCACGGGCGGCGCGGCACCACCTGGTTGAGCGCCGCTCCGCGAAGCTGGCTGAGAGCGACACGACTACCCCAGGCGCACCGGCGCCGACAGGTGCCGATTACCCGCGGCACAGAAGCGCCATGGCAGCTCCACCGCTTTGGTGATCCCGATGCGGCGCCCGACCACCACCTCGGGCTCAGCCCAGGGCGCTTCCCGGCCCGAGATCATCACCGGGCCGCGCGCCAGATGACACCCGTTATCGCTCAGCTCGATGCCCAGCGCCTGCGTGAGCTTCCCGGGGCCGGAGCACAGATCGCGCAGGCGCGCGATGCTCATCCCGCGCCGCTCAGCCATCAGCGCCAGTCCTCGCACCGGCTCGAGCGCGCGGATCAGCACGGCCGCCCCCACGCCCGGGGGCTCGCAGACGGCGTTGAGCAGGGCGTGGACCCCGTAGGAGCGGTAGACGTAGGCCAGCCCGGGTGGCCCGAACAGCGTGACCGTGCGCGCGGTCAGCCCGGCGAATGCGTGACAGGCCGGCTCGGAGTCGTGATAGGCCTCGGTCTCCACGATCACTCCCGAGCAGTCACCGTGCCTGACCACGCAGCCGATCAGGTCGGGGGCCACCTCGAGCACGGGCCGGTCATAGAAGTCCGCGGGCAGGCCGGGCCCGCCCGCGCTCATCCGCCCGCCCGCGCCGCCGCCGTCCGCTCGCGGGCCTGCCGGATCTGGCGGCGCACCATGGCCAGGCTGGTCCCACCCGCCGAGGTCTTCGACTCCAGCCAGGCTCGCTGCCCGAGCACCTCGTAGAAGCCATCGTCAAGCAGGTCGCTGGCCGCCTTCAGCTCCTCGATCCCCAGATCCGAGAGGGACTTGCCCTCTCCCACCGCCTGGCGCACCAGCCCCGCCACCACCCCGTGCGCCTCCCGGAACGGGAGGCCTCGCTTGACCAGCAGGTCGGCGATGTCGGTGGCGGCCAGGAACTCGTCGGCGGCGGCGGCGGCTAGGCGCTCGCGATGAAAGTGGATCGATCCGGTCATCCCGCGTGCGGCGGCCAGCGCCAGCTCCAGGGTGTCCACCGCGTCGAACACGTGCTCCTTGTCCTCCTGCATGTCCTTGTTGTAGGTCAGCGGCAGGCCATGGAGAACGCCGGCGAAGGCCGAGAAATGACCGCTCACCCTGGGCGCCTTGGCCCGCAACAGCTCGGCCACGTCAGGATTCTTCTTCTGGGGCATGATCGACGAGCCTGAGGCCCAGGCATCGGAGACCTCGCAGAAGCCGAACTCCTCGCTCGACCACATGACGATCTCGGCGCCCAGGCGCGAAAGGTGCGTGGCACAGACGGTGGCGGCGGCCAGGTAGTCCAGCACGAAGTCGCGATTCGAGACGGCGTCGATGGAGTTCTCGGCCGGACGGTCGAAGCCGAGCTCCTGCGCCACCCGGTCGCGATCGGTCTCGAAGTTCACCCCGGCCAGCGCCCCGGCGCCGAGCGGCAACGCGGCCGTGCCGGTCAGGCCGAACCGGAACCGGGCGGCGTCACGGAGCGCCATCCACACGTAGGCCAGTAGGTGGTGGCTCAGGTACACCGGTTGTGCCCGTTGCAGGTGCGTGTAGCCCGGCATCGGCCAGTCGAGGTGGCGCTCGGCCAGCTCGATCATCGTCTCGGCCAGCTCCAGGCATCCCGCCTGCGCGTTCAACGTGGCCTCCCGCACGAACATGGCGACATCGGTGGCCACCTGATCGTTGCGCGACCGCGCGGTGTGCAGCCGTCCGCCGGCGCGGCCGGCGAGCTCGGTGACCCGCCGCTCGATGGCCATGTGGATGTCCTCGTCCCCCTCGGCAAACGGGAAGCCGCCAGACGCCACTTCGTCCTGCACCTGGCGCAGCGCGCGCTCGAGCGTGTCGCGGTCCTCGCTGGTGATGATCCCCTGCGCGGCCAGCATGGCCACGTGGGCCTGGGACTGGCGGACGTCGAACGGCGCCAGGCGCCGATCGAAGGCCAGCGAGTCGTTCATCCGCCGGAAGATCTCGCTGGGTGGCTCGCTGAACCGGGACACGGCGGGAGTGATAGCAGGGCGGGCGCGGACGTTCGGGTCCGCCGCCCGGCCGGCCAGCCGGGCGGCGGGTGAATCACGCCACGATCGAGCGGCGCGCGCGCAGGACCTCCCGCAGCGCCTCCACTACCCGGGCCACCTGGCCCTCGGTCATCTCCGGGAAGAAGGGCAGCGCCAGAGAGCGCTCGGCCACGTCCTCGCACACCGGGAACTGGCCCGGCCGGTAGCCGAACGCTTCCCGGTAGTAGCTCATCAGGTGCAGAGCCGGGAAGTAGGGCTTGCTGGGGATGTGGCGCCCAGCCAGCACCTGCATGGTCGAGTCGCGGTCGACCCCGCGCGGCAGCTGCACGACGAACACGAACCAGCCGCGGCGCGCCTGCGCCCGCTCCGGGCAGGGCAGCTGGAGCCCCTCCACGCCGGCCAGCGCGTCCAGGTACAGCCCGGCCACCCGCGCCCGGCCGGCCAGCAGATCGTCGAGGCGCTCGAGCTGGGCCAGACCCAGCGCGCAGGCGACGTCCGACAGCCGGTAGTTGAAGCCGAGCCGGTCGTGGTCGAGCCAGCCCATGTCGACGGCCCGGCCCTGGTTGCGCTCGCTGCGCAGGCGCGCCGCCGCCTCGGCATCGGTCGGGACGATCATCCCGCCCTCACCCGTGGTCATCTGCTTGTTGGCGTAGAAGGCGAAGGTGGCGAAGTTGCCGCGGGTGCCGACCATCCGGTCGTCGGAGTCGGTTGCGCCGAGCGCCTGGCAGGCGTCCTCGAGGATGCCGAGGCCGTGGCGCTCCGCGAGCGCTTCGAGCTCGGGCCACGCGGCGGGCCAGCCGAAGATGTCGATCGGCAGCAGGCCGACGGTGCGCTCGGTGACCGCCGCCGCGGCGGCCGCCGGGTCGATGTCCAGGGTGACCGGGTCGACGTCGACGAAGACCGGCCGCGCCCCCTCGTAGAGCAGGCAGTTGGAGGAGGCGACGAAGGTGAAGGGGCTGGTGACGACCTCGTCCCTCGGTCCCCAGCCGAGCTGGCGCACGCCGAGGTGGAGAGCGGCGGTGCCGCTGGAGACGGCGACCACGTCCTCGACCCCGAGGAAGTCGGCGAAGGCGCGCTCGAAGCGCTCCCCCATCGGCCCCAGCGAGAGCCGGCCCGAGCGCAGCACCTCGAGGACGAGCTCCTCCTCGCGCTCGCCCAGCTCCGGGCCGGCCAGCGGGATCGGCTCGAACTCGCTCATTGACGGCCCTCGTTCACTGGAACGCGTACTCCAAGGAGTCGACCAGCGCCTGCCAGGAGGCCTCGATCACGTTGCCGGAGACGCCGGTCGTCCCCCACTCGCGCTCGCCGTCGGCGGAGTCGAGCAGCACCCGGGTGACCGCGCCGCTGCCGCGGTCCTGGTCGAGGATCCGCACCTTGTAGTTGGTCAGCTCGATGTCGCGCATGTGCGGGTAGCGGTCGGTGATCGCCTGGCGCAGCGCCATGTCGAGAGCGCTGACCGGACCGTTGCCCTCGGCGATCGTGACGTAGCGCTCGCCGTCGACGTGCACCTTCACGGTCGCCTCGGTTTCCACCTCTCCCCCGGCCCGCCGCTGGGTCACGACCCGGTAGCTCTCGAGTTTGAAGAGCGGTTTGTAGACGCCCGCCTCGCGGCGCAGCAGCAGCTCGAAGGAGGCCGGCGCCGCCTCGAAGTGGAAGCCGCGGTGCTCGCGCTCCTTCAGCACCTCGACCGCCCGTGATGCCGCCGCGTCGTCGATCTCGATCCCGGCCACCCGCGCCTGGTCACGGATCGTCGCCTTGCCCGAGAGCTCCGAGGGCAGGATCGCGCGATCGTTGCCGACCGCCGCGGGCGGGATGTGCTCGAAGGTCCGCGCGTCGGCCTCGACCCCGGCGACGTGCATGCCGCCCTTGTGGGCGAAGGCGTTGCGTCCGACGTAGGGCGCGTTCGGATCCGGCGTCAGATTGCAGAGCTCGTCGAGGAAATGGACCGTCTCGGTCAGCGTCTCCAGGTTCTCGGCGGGCACCACGTCGAAGCCCATCTTCAGCTGCAGGGCGGGCAGGATCGTGGCCAGGTTGGCGTTGCCGCAGCGCTCGCCGTAGCCGTTCAGCGTCCCCTGGACCATCCGCGCCCCGGCGTCGACCGCGGCGAGGCTGTTGGCGACCCCGCAGCCGGCGTCGTCATGGGCGTGGATGCCGACTTCGGCGCGATCGCCGAAGCGGGTGACGACGACCTCGGTCGCGGCGCCGACCTGGTTCGGCAGGCTGGCCCCGTTGGTGTCGCAGAGGGTGATGTTCTCGGCCCCGGCGTCGATCGCCGCCTCGAGGCAGGAGAGCGCGTAGCCCGGGTCCTCGCGATAGCCGTCGAAGAAGTGCTCGGCGTCGTAGACGACGCGCTTGCCGCGCTCGCG
>DASZMP010000068.1:0-9410 GCA_035551795.1 Solirubrobacteraceae bacterium
CTGGATGAGCCCCCTCCGAACAGGCTGGACACCGCGCCACCGGCGCGCGATCCCGGACCGGCGCCGGGGAGGTGGCGGGCAGAGGCGCGGCCGCCGAAGCCTCCGGCGCCACCACCTCCCGGACCACCCATTCCGCCGACGTCGGCGCTCGTCGGACCGCCGGTGGGGAAGGTGCCGCTGGTCGGATGCGACAGGGTCTCGGCGGCCCAGGTGGCGGGTGCCGCCAGCAGGGCCGTGCAGGCCACGGTCACCACGGCGACGCGCAGCCGCGCAGACAGGGCCAGGGTCAGAAGCCCGGCGGCGCCGATGCCGGCCACGATCACCAGCGGCTCAGCCCAGCTGAGCTGTCCGTCCAGGTTGCCCAGCACGACCAGCTCCGTGACGGCGCCGCCGAGCAGCGCCAGAGGCCCGAGGATCCGCGCCGAACGCTTCCCGGCCGCCATTCCGATCGGCCGCGGCAGCATCTCGCCCACGCCGGCCCCGATCAGGGCCGCGGCCCAGGGCGCCACCATCGAGACGTAGTAGGGGTGGAAGATCCCGGAGGCGAAGCTGAACACGGCGCCGACGGTCAGCAGCGTCCCGCCGAGCACGATCACGAAGCCGGTGCGGGGGTCGCGGCGGCGCAGGCGGGTGAGGACCACCAGGCCCAGACCGGCGACCAGCGCGAAGCCGAGCAGCCAGCCGGCCTGATCACCCAACCCGGTCTGCAGCAGCCGGAAGATCCCGGTGTTCCCGCCAAACAGAGAGCCGGCGCCCCCGCCTCCTCCAGCGCCGCCTCCGCCGCCGGGACCACCGGTCTGTCCGTCGATTCGGCCGAGGCCGTTGTAGCCGACGATCAGCGACCAGACGCTGTTGTCAGAGGTGCCCGATATCCACGGCCGGTCTGCGGCCGGAGTCAGCGTGACCAGCAGCGGCCAGGCCAGCCCGACCGCCGCCATCGCCAGACCGCCCCACAGGAGCTGGCCCAGGATCCGGAGATTGCCGCGGATGCCGGCGCCGTCGCGGCCCCAACGCATCCATACCCAGGCTGCGGCGATGGCCGGCACCAGCATCAGGGCGACACCCATCTTCGTCTCGAAGCCGAGGCCGACCATCACGCCGGCCCACACCAGATGCCGAGTGCGCCCGGTCTCCAGCGCCCGCAGCGTGAACCACACCGCGGCCACGGAGAGCAGCACCAGCAGCTCGTCGGGATTGTTGTGGCGCGATACGGCCACGATCGTGGGGGTGGTGGCGAGAACCAGGCCCGCGGCGAACCCGGCCACCCGGCCGAAGCGCCGCCGCGTCAGGTCGTACATCAGGGCGGCGGCGATCACGCCCATGATCGCCTGGGGCACGAGCAGGCTCCACGAGCTGTAGCCGAACACCCGGACCACCAGGGCCTGAATCCAGTAGGCCAGGGGCGGCTTGTCGATCGTCATCAGCCCCGCCTTGTCCATCGAGGCGAACAGGAAGTCGTGCCAGCTGCCGGCCATCGACTTGACCGCCGCCGCGTAGAACGTGTTGGCGTAGGCGTTCTCGCTCAGGTTCCACAGGTTGAGCACGCCGGCCACGGCCAGCACCGCGAACAGCTCCGGATAGGCGAGGAGGCGACGGACTCCGGCTCGAGCGTCGATCCGCCGGCCAGCCGACCGGGGAGATGTGACGGCCGCCGGCCCATCGGCCGCCGGAGCTCGGTAGGGGAAATACTCTGCGCTCATCAGGTGGACCTCTCAGGATTGGTCCGGCGCCCGGTGCGCCTCGGAGTAGGCGCCGGCCATCGCGACCGCACCCGCGGCGCCGAAAGCCAGACCGGCGAGAATGCGGCCGAGTCTGCTCATCTTTGTCCTCCTGGGCTGGTTCATCGTCCCGAGGAGAATCGGCGTCAGCGCGAAGCGGACGCGAAGACACGGCTAAGCGGAGCGTAGGAGTCGACCGCGGGTACCTAAAGTGGACGGGGACCGAACCAGATCAGGAGAACGACATGTCAACCAACAGCTTCGACGCCAAGGCCCCGCTCGAGGTAAGCGGGCGGTCGTACGACATCTTCCGGCTCGACGCGCTGCAGTCCAAGTTCGACGTGGCGCGCCTTCCGTTCTCGCTCAAGATCCTGCTGGAGAACCTGCTGCGCAACGAGGACGGCGAGTCGATCCGCAAGCAGGACATCGAGGCGCTGGCCAAGTGGAACGCCAGCGAGGCGCCCAGCCAGGAGATCGCGTTCACGCCGGCTCGCGTGGTCATGCAGGACTTCACCGGCGTGCCCGCCATCGTGGACCTGGCCGCGATGCGCGACGCGATTCGGGACATGGGGGGCGACCCGGCCAAGATCAATCCCCTGGTTCCCGCCGAGCTGGTCATCGACCACTCGGTCCAGGTCGACTCCTTCGGGAACCCCGGCGCCTTCCAGAAGAACGCCGAGATGGAGTTCGAGCGCAACCAGGAGCGATATGCGTTCCTGCGCTGGGGGCAGGGAGCGTTCCACAACTTCAAGGTCGTGCCCCCGGACACCGGCATCGTGCACCAGGTCAACCTCGAGTACCTGGCCCGGGTTGTGTTCACCGACGACGAGCGGAACCTGGCCTACCCGGACACCCTGGTCGGCACCGACTCCCACACCACGATGATCAACGGGCTGGGGGTGCTCGGTTGGGGCGTGGGGGGAATCGAGGCCGAGGCGGCCATGCTGGGTCAGCCCATGTCGATGCTGATCCCGCAGGTGATCGGCTTCAAGCTGACGGGCGAGTTGCCCGAGGGCTCGACCGCCACCGATCTGGTGCTGACGGTCACCGAGATGCTCCGCCAGCACGGGGTGGTGGGCAAGTTCGTCGAGTTCCATGGCAGCGGGCTGGCCAGACTGCCGCTGGCCGACCGGGCCACGATCGGAAACATGTCCCCGGAGTTCGGCTCGACGTGTGCGATCTTCCCGATCGACGCGGAGACCCTTCGCTACCTGGAGTTCTCCGGCCGTCCCAAGGAGATGATCGAGCTCGTCGAGGCCTACTGCAAGGCGCAGGGGCTCTGGCACGACGAGAACTCCGAGGAACCCACCTTCACCGACACCCTGGAACTCGATTTGTCACAGGTGGTGCCGAGCATCGCCGGACCCAAGCGCCCGCAGGACCGGGTTTCGCTCACCGACGCCAAGGAGACCTTCCACGAGGCGCTGGCCGGCTTCCTGCCTGACGAGGACGACGAGGACGAGGCGATCGCCGACTCGTTCCCGGCCAGCGATCCCGTGTCGACCCACGTGCCCAACGGCGAGGGCCATGGGCCACACGCCCCCGGGCGCACGGGCGCGCGCCAGGTGGCGCAGCTGGAGCGTCCCGGTGCCCCGATCACGCTGGCCGACGGCACCGAGACCGAGCTCGAGCACGGTCACGTGGTGATCGCCGCGATCACCTCGTGCACCAATACGTCAAACCCCAGCGTCATGCTCGGTGCGGGCATCCTGGCCCGTAACGCGGTGCAGCGCGGCCTGAAGGTCAAGCCGTGGGTGAAGACGTCGCTGGCTCCCGGGTCCAAGGTGGTCACCGAGTACCTGGACCGAGCCGGGCTGACCGAGTATCTGGACGAGCTCGGGTTCAACCTGGTCGGCTACGGCTGCACGACGTGCATCGGCAACAGCGGCCCACTGCCGGACGAGATCTCCGAGGTGGTGGGAGACGCCGACCTGGCCGTGGTGTCCGTGCTCAGCGGCAACCGCAACTTCGAGGGCCGGATCAACCCCGACGTGAAGATGAACTACCTCGCCTCGCCTCCGCTGGTGGTGGCCTACGCGCTGGCCGGGTCGATGAACGTCGACCTGTACGAGGAGCCGATCGGCGCCGACTCGAAGGGAGAGGATGTCTATCTGAAGGACATCTGGCCGAGCTCCCGGGAGGTGGCCGAGACGATCGAGGACGCCGTGCAGTCCGACATGTTCCGCAAGAGCTATGCCGAGGTGTTCGACGGCGACGAGCGCTGGAACTCACTCGAGGTGCCCTCCGGGGATCTGTTCGAGTGGGATGAGCGTTCCACGTACATCCGCCGGCCCCCGTTCTTCGAGGACATGCCGCGCGAGCCGCAGCCGATCGATGACATCGAGGACGCGCGCGTGCTGGCGGTGCTGGGCGACAGCGTCACCACCGACCACATCTCGCCGGCCGGTTCGATCAAACGCGACGGCCCGGCCGCGCAGTACCTGAACGACAAGGGCGTGGAGCGCCGCGACTTCAACTCCTACGGCGCCCGCCGCGGCAACCACGAGGTGATGATGCGCGGCACGTTCGCCAACATCCGCTTGCGCAATGAACTGGCTCCCGGCACCGAGGGAGGCGTGACGATCTACCAGGGCAGGGACGGCGCCGGCGAGGAGATGTCAATCTACGACGCCGCTATGAAGTACATCGAGGCTGACATCCCGCTGATCGTGTTGGCCGGAAAGGAGTACGGCTCCGGCTCCTCCCGGGACTGGGCGGCCAAGGGAACCAAACTTCTGGGGGTGCGGGCGGTGATCGCCCAGAGCTTCGAGCGCATCCATCGGTCCAACCTGGTAGGTATGGGAGTGCTTCCTCTGCAGTTCCAGGAGGGGGAGTCGGTGGAGTCGCTCGGCTTGACCGGCCAGGAGAAGTTCACTGTGGAGGGGCTTTCGGGCGAAGATGACGTGCCCCGAGAGCTCACTGTCAAAGCCGACGGGAAGGAGTTCGAGGTGACGGTGCGCATCGACACGCCGAAGGAGCAGCGCTACTTCCGGCACGGCGGGATCCTCCAGTTCGTCCTCCGTCAGCTTCTGGCGGCCTGAGGCATGGCGATCCCTGAACTTCTTGAGAAGCTCCTGACCGCCGCCGGGCCGTCAGGCCACGAGACGGCCCCGGCCCGGGCGTGGCGCGACTGGTGCGAGGGATGGGGCGCCGAGGTTGGCGCTGATCACGTCGGGTCCTCGTGGGCCCGCCTGCCCGGCCAGGCCGGCGGGCCACGTCTGGCGGTCTTCGGGCACATCGACGAGATCGGCGTGCACGTCACCCACATCGACGACGAGGGCTTCCTGCGCTTCGACCAGGTGGGCGGCTGGGATCCGATCGTCCTGGTCGGGCAGCGGATCGTCCTGACCACGAAGCAGGGTGAGGTCCGCGGGGTGATCGCTCGCAAGCCGATCCACCTGCTCAAGGACGAGGACCGCAAGCGGATGCCTGAGCTCAAGGACCTGCACATCGACGTCGGCGCCGCGAGCGGCGACGAAGCTCGAAAACGGGTGATGGTCGGCGACGCGGGAGTGATCGATGTCCAGCCCCTCGAGTTCCCGAACGGTCGCGTGGTCTCCCGGGCGCTGGACAACCGCGTCGGCTGCTACGTGGCGGCCCGCGCCGCGCAGCTGGTGCACGAGGCCGGCGGTTCGCCGGGGGATTTCTACGCCCTGGCCGTCGCCCAGGAGGAGACCACGTTCGGGGGGTCGCGGACCAGCGCCTTCCGCCACGAGCCGGACGTGGCCCTGGCGGTGGACGTGACCTTCGCCACCGATCAGCCGGGTGTCGAGCTCGGACACCTGACCAAGCATCCGTTCGGCTCGGGCGCGGTTCTCACCCGTGGCACGATGCTGAACCCGCGGGTGTTCGAACTGCTCCTCGAGGCGGCGGAGGCGGAGGACCTTCCGCACACTCTGCAGTCGGAGGGTCGCTTCACCGGCACCGACGCCGACGCCATCCACATCAGCCGCGCCGGCGTTCCGACCGGAGTCGTCTCGGTTCCGCTGCGCTACATGCACTCACCGGTGGAGATGGTGCAGGTGGAGGACATGGAGTCAGCGGCGCGGATCATCGCCGGATTCGCCCAGCGCCTGGAGGCGGGCACGTCGTTTGTCCGCTGAACCGGCACCTGGAGGGTCGGTGCTGCTGCTGTTCGACATCGACGGGACGCTGCTCCAGGGGGCCACGCGCGCCCACCGCAACGCGTTGCACGAAGCGCTGCGCCAGGTGCACGGAGTCGATGCCGAGCGGATCGGGCTGAGCATCTCACCCGCCGGGCGCACCGATGGCGACATCGCCCGGGGCATCCTGCTGGACGCGGGAGTCTCGGCTGAGCGGATCGATGTGCGGGCCGACGACGTCCGGGAGGCCTGCTGCCGCGCCTACGCGCGATTGTGCGAACCGGATCTGTCGGACCGCGTGGTGAGGGGGATCCCGGACCTGCTCGGCTGGCTGGCCGGCCAGCCGAGTGCGCGCCTCGCCCTGGTCACCGGCAACTATGAGCCCGTGGCCCGGCTCAAACTCCGCCGGGCCGGCATTGGGCACTGGTTTTCCACGGGCCAGGGAGCGTTCGGCTCCGATGCGGAGGATCGCAGCGCACTGCCTCCCATCGCCCGGCGGCGGGCCGGGCGCCGGGGCCTGCCCCATCCGCGCGAGGCGACGGTCGTGATCGGCGATACGCCGCGAGACATCGCCTGCGCCCGGGCCGACGGCCTGCGGTGCGTGGCGGTCACCTCGGGACCGTTCGCGGCCGAGGAGCTGACCGGTGCCGATGCCGTGGCCCAGGACGCCGGGCAGCTGCGGGAGGCCCTGGCCGGGCTGATCAGCCGCGGACCAGTTTCTTGTAGGTGATGCGGTGGGGCCGGTCGGCGTCGGCGCCGAGCTGTTCGTGGCGGAAGCTCTCATAGGCCTCGAAGTTGCCCTCGAACCAGCGGACCTCAGAGTCGCCCTCGAAGGCCAGGACGTGGGTGGCGATGCGGTCCAGGAACCAGCGATCGTGGGAGACGACCACGGCGCAGCCCGCGAACGCGAGCAGCGCCTCCTCCAGAGCCCGCAGCGTGTCGACGTCGAGGTCGTTGGTCGGCTCGTCGAGGAGCAGGAGGTTGCCGCCGGAGCGCAGGAGCTTGGCCATGTGCAGGCGGTTGCGCTCGCCGCCTGAGAGCTTGGCCACCTTCTTCTGCTGATCGGTGCCCTTGAAGTTGAAGCCGGCCACGTAGGCCCGGCTGTTGATCGTGCGGTCGCCCAGCGTGATCTGGTCGGTGCCGCCGGAGATCTCCTCCCAGACGGTCTTGGCGGGGTCCAGGGCGTCGCGGGACTGATCCACATAGGCCAGCGTCACGGTCTCCCCGAGGCGGAGCGAACCGGCGTCGGGCTGCTCCTGCCCGGTGATCATCCGCATCAGTGTCGTCTTGCCTGCCCCGTTGGGACCGATCACCCCGACGATGCCGGCTGGGGGCAGCTTGAACGACAGGTCCTCGATCAGGACGCGATCTCCGTAACCCTTGGTCAGCCCGTCGGCCTCTACGACCACGTCACCGAGGCGGGGGCCGGCGGGGACGTGGATCTGCACCTGGTCGAGCTTCACGTTGCGATCCTGCGCCAGCAGCGCCTCGTAGGCGTTGAGGCGCGCCTTGGGCTTGTTGCGCCGGGCGCTGGCGTTCATCCGTACCCACTCCAGCTCCTGGTCGATCGTGCGCTTGCGGGCCTGGTCCTGCTTTGACTCCTGCTCCAGGCGTGCCCGCTTCTGCTCGAGCCACCCCGAGTAATTGCCCTTGTAGGGGATGCCACGTCCACGATCGAGCTCCAGGATCCAGCCGGCCACGTTGTCCAGGAAGTAGCGATCGTGGGTGACTGCGACGATCGTGCCGGCGTAGTCGGCCAGATGGCGCTCGAGCCAGGCCACCGACTCGGCGTCCAGGTGGTTGGTGGGCTCATCGAGGAGCAGCAGGTCAGGCTGGCGCAGCAGCAGGCGGCACAGGGCCACGCGGCGCTTCTCACCACCAGACAGGGTGCTGACATCCGCGTCCGGCGGGGGACACCGGAGTGCGTCCATGGCGATCTCCAACGTGGTGTCCAGGTTCCAGGCATCGACCGCGTCGATGCGCTCCTGGACCCGCGCGAACTCATCCGCGGTCTCGTCCGCGTAGTTCATCGACAGCTCGTTGAACCGGTCGAGCAGCGCCCGCAACTCGGCCACGCCCTCCTCGACATTGCCCTTGACGTCCTTGCTCGGGTCCAGCTGCGGCTCCTGGTCGAGCATCCCCACGGTGGCGTTGGGAGCCAGCTGAGCCTGGCCGTCGTACTCGGTGTCGAGCCCGGCCATGATCTGCAACAGCGTCGACTTGCCCGCCCCGTTGTAGCCGAGCACCCCGATCTTCGCGCCGGGATAGAAGGACAGCGAGATGTCGCTGAGGACCTGCTTGTCAGGCGGGTGGCGCCGCGAGAGCTTGTAGGTGGTGTAGATGTACTGGGACGACACTCCGGACGAGGGTAGAGCACGCCTGGCCGGCGACCGAACCCGGGCCGGAGGAGGTCATTACCTGAGCTGGAACGGCTGTATGCGGACGGATGTACGGCCAGGCGCGACACACCAGAAGGAATCCGCGCCGGCTGTCCGTACTTATTGCCGAGTGGATTCCGTGGCCTCAGCCGATGACAGAGTCAGGCCGATTGCCGACATTGTGGAGTACTAGGGAGGACACTCGACCACCGGGGGGAGGACGAGCCGCATGTCACCGCATAAATTCACCACACCAAGAGTCGTTTACCTGGGGCAGGCCTACGGCGGCCGGGAGGATCGGGAGGCGCGCAATGAGGCGCAGCTGCCCCGGGCCACCGATCGCTCCGCCAGCGTTCGAGCGGTCGCTCATCGCGCCGTCCCTGCGGCCCGGGCGAGCGCTCGCTGAGCCGCGGCCTCAATTCTCCGGCTGCCATCCGCTGACCACCCAGCGGCGCTGAGCGGGGGCGCCCTGCTCGGTCACGGTGGCCAGCGTCAGGTGCCAGGCCGGCGCCAAGCCCTGATACGCGCTGGACACGTCCGACGTGGTCGCCTCGCGCGTCACCACCACGTAGCTGTTCCTCCTGCCGGCCACCCGAGCCACCGCCTCCACGGACCCCCGGTTGGTGATCTCAGCCTGACTGAGGGTCGTGTCGGCTCGTGTCTCGGCGGCCGCAAGCGCCATCTCTGAACGGGCCTGGCCGATGCTCAAACGGGCCAGGCGAGCCATCGTGGCCGCCACGTCGCCCGCGTTCCAGTTGATGTACAGCCGAGCAAACGCCGCCACCGCCTGGGCGGGTCCGGGAGCCCCCGGTGCGCGCTGGGCGGGGGGTGCGGGAGCTGGATACTCGTGGGTGGCGTCGGCTCGGGCCACGGCCGCGGCCTGAGGTCCTCCCGCCCCCGGATGGCGGTGTCCGGCACCGCACGCGGCGCCACCAACACCCAGCAGGGCTGCGCACACCGCTGCTGTCGCTGGTCTCACAGGCTCGCCGGATGGCGGGCCACGAAGCCATCCGCGTCGCGGACCAGCGGATGCCAGCCGATTCCCGTGCTGCCGTCCCCGGGCCCCGCAGCGTCCCAGGTGTCCCACCGGAGGCCGGCGACGTACATGAACACGTGCTCTGGGCTGGCGTACAGCGTGACCCAGCGCCCGACGCCGGCACGACCGAAGGACTCGAGCTCGCCGGAGGTGGGAGTGGACGCGACGGGCAGCA
>DASZMP010000069.1:0-17715 GCA_035551795.1 Solirubrobacteraceae bacterium
ACCGACGCGCGGAGCGTCAACACCTACCCGGTGCTGGTGGGCGAGCGCGACGACGCCATCCTAGGGACGACGATCATGCTGCCCGATCACCCGACGCTGGCTCCGGAGAGCCTGGGTGGGCTGTTTGACTCGACGGAGATAGAGGAGGCGCTGCTCCTGCACGTCCAGGCGCTGAGCGACAGCGAGCGCCAGGAGATCGCCGCCGGTGACCCGGTCGTGCGCGAGATGGTCGCTCGCGCCGAGACCGCGACGCCGGAGGAGATCCTGGCCCTGCACGGCCGGATCACGATGCGAGACCCGCGCGAGGGGGAGCCCGAGGCGACCGTCGACGGGGCCCGCTTCATCCGGGGCGGTCGCGTCGTCCTGCGACCCGCACCGGATGCCGACCTGCACGCGCGGCTGCTCGACGGCCGCACCGCGACGATCGAACGGATCCTCGTCGGCCTGGACGGCAAGGTGCATCTGGGAGTGACGATCGACGGCGACCCCGGTCAGGACCTGATGCGTGAGACGAACCGGCTGCTGTTCTTCTTCCCACCCGAAGTGGAGGTCATATGAGCTCGATCCTGGTGGCCGGCGTGGGCAACGCCTGGCTGCGCGACGACGGCTTCGGCGGAGAGGTGGCCCGCCGCTTGGACGAACGCGAGCTGCCGCCTGGCGTGACCGTGATGGACGCGGGTACCGGTGGCCTGGATCTGGCCTACGAGGTGATGCGCGGGTACGACGCGCTGGTCATCCTCGACGTCAGCCGGCAGGGCGGCGAACCCGGAACCCTCTACGTGATGGAGCCCGAACAGGAGTCGGTTCCGGCCTCGATCGAGGACGGGGAGGTCATCAACCCCCACGCGATGGATCCACAGACCGTCCTGAGATTCGTCAAGTCGACCGGCGCGTGGCCGGGGAAGGTGCTGGTGATCGCCTGTGAGCCGGCGGACGTTGAGGAAATGGGCTGGGGCCTGTCGGACGAGGTGAACGGTGCGGTGGACCGCGCGGTCATGCTGGTCCGCGAGACGGTGGAGGGGTTGCGCGAGGAGCATGCACGAGCTTTCACTGAGTAGCGCGATCATCGACACGGCGGTCAAGCACGCGGACGGCCGGAAGGTGACCCTGGTCAACCTGCGCGTCGGTCAGCTGCGCCAGGTGATCCCCGAAACGCTGCACTTCTACTTTCAGTTCGTGGCCCGGGGGACGCTGTGCGACGGAGCCAGGCTCGAGCAGGAGGTCATCGAGCCCTGGTTGCGCTGCGAGCGCTGCGAGCGCGAGTGGCCGATCGACCTTCCGGCCTTCCGCTGTCCGGGCTGCGGCGCCAGCCAGGTGCGGATCGTCCGCGGCAACGAGTTCGAAGTGGAGTCAATCGAGGTGGAGGAGGCGGCATGCATCGCACCAAGGTGACGGTCGTGGAGGAGGCGCTGGACGCCAACAACACGATTGCCACGGCCAACCGCGCCGACTTCGACCGGGCTGGGGTCAGCGTGGTCAACATGATGAGCGCGCCCGGAGCGGGCAAGACCACGCTGCTGGAGCGCACCGTGCGGGAGCTGCCGGGCGTCCGCGTCGGGGTGCTGGAGGGCGACGTGCAGGGCTCGATGGACGCCGACCGGCTGGCCAGCCTGCACGTGCCGGTGACCCAGCTCAACACCGCGCCGGCCTTCGGCGGCGAATGTCACCTCGACGCGAACATGGTGCGCACGGCGCTGCCATCGTTGCCGCTGGACGAGATCGATCTGCTGATCATCGAGAACGTCGGGAACCTCGTCTGCCCCGCGGAGTTCAGGGTCGGAGAGGACGCCCGGGCGATGATCTGTTCGATCACCGAGGGCGAAGACAAGCCGCTCAAGTACCCGCTGATGTTCCGGACCTGCGACGTGGTGGTGGTCAACAAGCTCGACCTGCTCGATTACCTCGACTTCGACCTGGACCGGCTGCTCTACAACATCGACCAGGTACACCCTGACGTCCCGACCGTTCTGACCAGTGCCCGTACGGGCGAGGGTGTGGAGGGGTTCCGCGACTGGCTGGTGGAGGTGGCGGCACGTACGCCGGCGGCAGTCTGAGCGCTCCGGCGCAGGCTCGAGCCCAGGCCGGCTCGCGGTTCTTCGGCGGCGAGGCCGAGGCGCTGGCGCGCGTCTGCCACCGCATGGCCGAGCGGTTCGCGCGCGGCGGCCGGCTGTTCGCTGTGGCCACGACATCCGAGGCCAGATCCGATGCCCGGCACGTGGCGGTGGAGTTCGTGCACCCGGTGATCGTGGGCAAGCGGGCGCTGCCCGCGCTGGCCCTGGTGGATGACCCCGAGGAACTGATCATCCAGGCCGAGTTGCTGGTCAGGACGCAGGACATCGTGTTCGCGTTCGGCCCGGGCACCGGCGCCGCCCTGGCCCAGGCCCGGGAACAGGGTGCCATGACGCTGGCGTTTCGCCCCGACTCTGGCGCCGAGTGGGAGTTCTCCCCGCGCGACGAGGACCCGGATGTGTGCCAGGAGCTGGTCGAGACCCTCTACCACGTGCTCTGGGAGCTCGTCCACGTGTTCTTCGAGCACCGGGGCCTGCTGTCCGGACGGACAGCGCGCCAGCAGCACGACGCCGGAGCCTCCGCCTTTCTGTACCCCTTCCTGGACGAGCGCGAGAAGGACCTCGAGGCGGTGATGGAGGACGTGCGGCGCTCGGTGCTGATGAAGGCCGAGGAGATCGGCGAGCTACGGGAGAGCACCCTGGCTCAGAACGCCGAAGCGCTGGAGTCGGCCGCCTGCGCCCTCCGGGACGCGTTCGCCCGTGGCGGCAAGCTCCTGGCCCTGGGTAACGGCGGCTCGGCCACCGACGCGATGGACGTGGTCGCCGACTTCCGCCGGGCCGGCCGGCCGGCCATCGACCTGACCGACGACCCCGGGATCCTGACCGCGATCGCCAACGACGTGGGAACCGAGGCGATCTTCCTGCGCCAGGTGATCGCCTACGGACAGCCGGGAGACGTGCTCCTGGCCTTCTCCACCTCGGGCGGCTCGGCCAACGTGCTGGCGGCGCTGGCGCAGGCGCGGCGCCGCGAGCTGGCCACGATCGCGATGGTCGGCTACGACGGGGGGCCGATCGCGCGGGACCGGCTGGCCGACCACGTGGTGGTGGTCGCCTCCGAGCACATTCCACGGATTCAGGAGGCCCAGGCCAGCGCCTATCACGTGCTGCGAGAACTGGCGTCGTGATGCGGGTGAGGGCTCGTGTCGAGGGAACCGTGCAGGGCGTGGGCTTTCGCCCGTACGTGTACCGGCTCAGCCACGAGTTGGGGCTGGGTGGCTGGGTGCTCAACGACTCCCAGGGCGTGCTGCTGGAGGTGGAGGGCGGAGCCCATCCGGTCGTTGAGTTCTTCGCCCGGCTGGAGGCGGAGGCGCCGCCGCTGGCGCTGGTGGAGCGCGTGGTCCGGGAGGACCGTCTCCCGGAAGGAGACAGCGAGTTCACGATCCGGGCCAGCCCGGCGGCCGGCCGGGCATCGGCGCCCATCACGCCGGACACCGCCACCTGCGAGGACTGCCTGCGCGAGCTGTTTGACCCCAGCAACCGCCGGCACCGCTACCCGTTCATCAACTGCACCAACTGCGGGCCACGATTCACGATCGTGCGCGGCGTTCCCTACGACCGGCCGCTGACCACGATGGCCGGATTTCAGATGTGCGCCGACTGCCGGAGGGAGTACGAGGACCCGGCCAACCGGCGCTTTCATGCGCAACCGAATGCCTGCCCGGTGTGTGGGCCGGTGGTGTCGCTCGTCGGCGCCGATGGTGCACCTCTCGGCGCCGACACGACGTCCGCCGCCGTCGCCGACACGACGTCCGCCGGGGCCGGCACAACGTCTGCCGGGGCCGATACAACGTCCGCCACCGCCGACACAATTTCGGTGGCGGCGGGGAGATTGCGCGCCGGCGCAATTCTGGCGGTCAAGGGGATTGGCGGCTACCACCTGGCCTGCCGGGCCGACGACGAGGCCGCGGTGGCCGGGCTGCGGGGGCGCAAGCATCGCGAGGACAAGCCGTTCGCGCTGATGGCGGCCACGCTGGAGGCGGCTGGGGAGCTCGTGGCGCTGAGCGCGCTCGAGCGCGAGCTGCTCGCCGCGCCGGCCCGGCCGATCGTGCTGGCCCGCCGCCGCCCGGACGCCGGCGTGGCGGAGTCCGTCGCCCCCGGCGCCGACGAGCTGGGCGTGATGCTCCCCTACTCCCCGCTGCACCATCTGCTCCTGGCCGATCTGGGCACGGCGCTGGTGCTGACCAGTGGCAATGTGTCGGATGAGCCGATCGCGTTCACCGATGAGGATGCGCTGGCGCGACTGGCGCCGCTGGCCGACCTGTTCCTGATCCACGATCGGCCGATCGAGATCCGCACGGATGATTCGGTGGTGCGGATATCGGCCGGGCGCCCGTTTTTCGTGCGCCGGTCCCGCGGCTCCGTGCCGGACAGCCTGCCCCTGCCCGGCGGCGCGGCCCGACCGCTGCTGGCGTGTGGCGCCGAGCTGAAGAACACGTTCTGCCTGGCCAGGGGCGAGCGCGCGTGGGTCAGCCACCACATCGGCGACCTGGAGAACTACGAGACGCTGCGGTCGTTCACAGACGGCATCGAGCACTTCCAGCGGCTGTTCGAAGTCCGCCCCGAGGTCGTTGCGCACGACCTGCACCCGGAATACCTGTCGACCAAGTACGCCCTCGAGCGCGAGGACGTGCGGCTGATCGGCGTCCAGCACCATCACGCCCACCTGGCCGCTGCGCTGGCCGAATATGACGAGCCGGGCCCGGCGGTCGGCGTGATCTACGACGGGTCGGGATGGGGTGGCGACGGCACGGTATGGGGCGGGGAGATCCTATTCGGGGACGGGCGGGAGTTCCAGCGGCTGGGCCATCTGCGGCCGGTGCCGCTTCCGGGCGGTGACCGAGCCGTGCGCCAACCCTGGCGGATGGCCGCCGCCTGGCTGAACGAGGCCGGGTGTGACACCGACGAGCCGCTGGGGGAGGTCGATCCGGCGCGCTGGCGGGCGGTGTGCGAGCTGGCGCGGGGAACCGATCGCCGGCTGGCGCCATTGACCAGCAGCGTGGGCCGGCTGTTCGACGCCGTGGCGGCGCTGTGCGGCCTGCGCACCACGACCAACTACGAGGGGCAGGCGGCGATCGAGCTCGAGCGGGTCGCCCGAGGAGAGCAGCAGCCATACACGATCGAACTCGCCGGAGACGGAACGCTTGATCCCCGACCCCTGATCCGGGCGCTGGCGGACGATGTTCGCCGCGGAGAACCAGTCCATGCCCTGGCGGCGCGGTTCCATGCCGGACTGGCGGTGGCAACGGTGGAGGCGGCCTGCCGGGCCGCCTCCACTAACTCTGTCGACGTGGTCGTGCTGTCGGGCGGGGTGTTTCTGAACCGGCGGCTGCTGGCGATGGTGGACCGGGGGCTGAGCGAGCGGGGACTGCGGGTGCTGGTGCCCCGCCGGCTGCCGCCGGGCGACGGCGGAATCTCGTTCGGGCAGGCGGCGGTCACGGCGTCGCAGCTATGAGTGAGCTGCTGCACCAGACGGTGTTCAGCCAGGGTGCCAACGTGCCGTTCGGGCAGATGACCGTGGAGGCGGTGCGGGCCAGGGCGGACGAGCTGCGCTCCGCGGTGGGCTTCGGTCCGACGGCGCGGATCCTGCCGGTGGCGATGGCCTGGCGTGAGCTGGGCGTTCGCATGGAGCGTGCCGGTGCCGGCACCGTGGCCGAGCTGCCCGCCGAGGAGCTGTCGCAGCTGGCCGGGCGTCTCAGGATGGGATCGCTGCTCTAGGTCTAGAGCGCTAGGCCAGCGGAACCCGGAGATGGTGCGGGCCAGGCGGCGCGCCCGGTCGGTGCCGCGACGGCCGGCCCACGGGTGGGGACCCTTCGCCCACGGGTGCCAGCCCAGGTTGCCGTAGTGCTCGCGCAGCTCGGCCTTGAGCTCGCCGCGATGCTGTCCACACGCGTAACGGCGCGGTCCGTAGACGCCCAGGCCGTGCCAGGTCAGCCAGTTCCCGGGATCGGCGTCGACGTACTCGCCGTGGCGGAGATCGAGCAGCTGGCGCTCGAGGCGGGTCCGCGTCTCGGGATCTGGGTGAGCCCCGCACACCTCGCAACGGAAGATGATCCTGGTGGGCATCGGGTGGGAGATACCCGCGTCAGGTGCCGCCGGACAGCTCGGTGTCGCGCAGGTCAGCCGTCCAACGCTGTTCGAGGTGTCCGAGCCGCCAGACGGTCACCGCTCCCGCCCACGTCACCACGAACAGCCCGACGATCACGAAGCCGAGCAGGTTGAGGTTGACCGCCGCCAGCCAGGACCAGAAGGCCCCCGACAGATGGCGGGCGACCAGGCCGCCGAGCTCGATCGTCCCCACGGCCAGCGCCACCAGCACCGACAGGCCGGTGATCGTCAGGTTGTAGAACACCTTGCGCACCGGCTGGTCCAGCGCCCAGCCGTAGGCGATGTTCATCAACGAGCCATCCAGCGTGTCCAGCAGCGACATGCCGGCCGCGAACAGGACGGGCAGGCAGAGGATGCCGTACCACGGCAGGCCGGCCGCCCCCGCGCTCCCGGCGATCACCAGCAGCGCCACCTCGCTGGCCGTATCGAAGCCGAGGCCGAACAGCAGCCCCACCGGGTACATCTGACGCGGGCGGCTGATGCTCCGCCCCACCCGGCCGAGCAGCCGGTTCATGAGGCCCCGCCGCTGGAGTTGCTGCTCGAGGGCCTGCTCGTCATAGCGCCCGCTGCGCATCTCCCGGAAGACGCGCAGGATCCCGAGCAGGATCACCACGTTCAGGGCGGCGATCAGGTACAGGAAGGTGCCCGACACCGTCGGGCCCACCCAGCTCGTCACCTGGTGAAGCGTGGAGCCACCGTGCCTGACCGGCCCATCCAATGACCGTATCCCCAGCGAGATCAGGAAGGCCAGGGCGAAGACGATCGTCGAGTGCCCGAGCGAGAACCAGAATCCGACGCTCAGCGGGCGCCGGCCGTCGGACATCAGCTTGCGGGTGGCGTTGTCGATCGCCGCGATGTGGTCTGCGTCGAACGCGTGGCGCATCCCCAGCGTGTAGGCGGTGAGGCCGATGCCGATCGTGAAGGTGCCTGCGCCCAGCGCGTAATGACCGGGAACGACCACGGCGATCAGCAGGAAGAAGCCGATCACATGTAGGGCCAGGACCACGCTGGCCATCGCCAGGGCGGAGCGCCGCTGCGCCGCGTCGAGCGCGTCGATGACGCCGCGGGGGTGCCGGCGCTTCACGGATGCAGCCACGCCCCGACACGCTAGACGGGGCCCTGACGGCTGACAAGTAACGGGGATTACGCTGAAAAAGCCGCGATGAAGGTGGATGATGGGGTACTTCGGCCTCGTGACGTGTTCCAGCGCGCAATCCGTACCGCGGCTCGTCGATTTGCGCGCCCGAACCGGGTTTTCATGTCTGGGCGCGCAATGCTCGCGATCGGCTCGCGATTTGCGCGCTGGAACAGCTTTCCGCGCCGTTCACCCTTCATCGCGGGTGTCTCAGACAGGATTGAGCGGCCAGTAGCCACCTGGCCTGCCGATTCTTCGGAAGTCTGTACGTCTGGCCAATGCCGGTGAAAGCTAAGCCACCGATGATGGCTCCCATGAGATCATCACTTCCAGCACGCAGGATCGTCCTGGTGCCGGCCGGCAGCGCGCAGGAGCACGAGGGGCAGCCGTCGATCCGTCGCTACCGGGTGGCGCGGCTTCGATTCGATACGCCTGAGACGGCGCTTCCGAAGCGCTACGAGTACCTCAAGCGCACGTTCGACTAGCGCCTCGGCTGGCATCCGCACGCAGTAATGCGGAGGCGCCCGGCGCCAGGGTAAGTGCGCGCCACCTCCGCAATTAGACGTTTTTCCAGGTCCCGGTGCATCAACGTCTAGTAGCCACTCTCGCCCGGACTTGTCATCTTCCTAGGCGTTCTTGGACCTCTCTCCGGAACCGCGCTAAGAACAATTGGAGCGGGTCGGGCCGCTCCGCAGCGTGCGGGTTTTTTAAAAGGGGGAACCCGCCGAGCGATCTGCCCGGTGCTTAGCGGCACCGGGCAGATTCGCGACTACCGCCTGGTTGGTGTCGCGCGCCTCAGCCGGATGCGCTGGCCGGAGCGGTCAGCTGAACCCGCCGCTTGGCTGCCGCGACGGCGCCCCGCAAGGTTTCGAGGTCATAGACGCCGTAGTGGCGACGACCGTTGATGAAGAACGTGGGTGTGCCGGACACTCCGCTCTCGTCGGCACTCGAGACGTCGCGGCTGATCCGGCCCGCGTGGTCGCGGCGGCGCAATTCGTCCCGGAACCGAGGCACATCCAATTCGATCTGGCGCGCGTACTGCTCCAGATCGTCTAGCTCGAGCTGACCCTGGTGCGCCAGCAGGAGGTCATACATCTCCCAGAACCGTCCCTGAGCCGACGCCGCCTCGGAGGCCTCAGCTCCGATCTGGGCGCCGGCGTGCACGTCGTTGAGCGGGAGGTGGCGCCACACGTAGCGGACGTCGTCTCCATGTGAGCTGAGCAGCTGCCGGATGCTCTGCTCGGCCTGGCCGCAGTAGGGACATTCGAAGTCGCCGTACTCCACCAGCGTCACCGGCGCGTCGTCCGGACCTCGTATGTGGTCGACGTCCGGATCCACGTCCTCGGAGAGATCCAGGATGTCCTCGGCCGTGCCGGCGATCTGGCGGGCTCGCAGCTCGCGGGGGAGTCGGCGGACCAGGCGCAGCACCACCCAGGTGATGGCGGGGGCGAGGATCACCGTGGCCAGCGCGCCGAGCTTGGCCTCGGCCAGATCCCGGCCGCGGAAGGCCAGGCTGGAGATGAGCAGCGAGACGGTGAACCCGACGCCGGCGCAGGTGCCGCCGGCCACCAGCAGCGGGGAGCTGATCGGCGAGCGTGGTCCTCGCAGGGCGGGACGCGAAGCCAGCCACGAGCCGCCCGCCACCCCGAGCGGCTTGCCCACGAGGTAGGCCACGACGATGCCCAGTGTGATCGGCGAGCTGACGGCACCGCGCAGCAGGGAGCCGTTGACGTGCACCCCCGCGTTGGCCAGCGCGAACAGCGGCACGATCACGTAGCTGGTCCACGGATGCAGTTCGTAGGTCAGCCGCTCGTTGGCCGAGATGGCCGAAACCACTCCCTGCTGCGCGGACCGGGCCAGAGCGGGCGTCGGCTGCTCCCGGAACGAGCGGGTCAGCTCGATGGCCCGCTCCAGGTCCTCGCGGGAGGGCGGATAGGCGCTGGTGGCCAGGCCGATGGCCAGTCCGGAGATGATCGGGTCGATGCCCGATTTGAACATCGCCGCCCACACGGCCACCGCCACGCCGATGGAAAGCGGGCGGCGGCCGACCTTGGCCCAGCGAAGTGCGAGCAGTATCCCGAACAGCCCGACCGCCGCGACCAGCGCCAGCACGGATACGCGACTGGTGTATGCGGCGCCGATCACCACCAGGCCGGCCAGGTCGTCGACCACGGCCAGCGAGAGCAGGAACACGCGAATGCGCGTGGCCGAGCGAGGAGCCACCAGCGCCAGTCCGGCCAGTGCGAACGCCGTGTCGGTGGACATCGCTGCCCCCCATCCGCCGGCACCGGGCCCCCCGGCGTTGAAGGCCAGATAGATGCAGATCGGCAGCGCGATGCCGAACAGGGCGGCCACCACGGGGATCGCCAGCCGGCGGCGCTCACGCAGCTCGCCCAGATCGAGCTGGCGCTTGGCCTCCAGGCCCACGACCAGGAAGAACAGGGTCATCAGTCCCTGGTTGACCCAGTGGCGCAGGTCGGCGGTCAGGCCAGTTGCACCGACCCTGACGCTCAGATGGGTGGCCCACACCGTCTCGTAGGAGTGCGACGCCGGGGAGTTGGCCCAGACGAGCGCCGCCACGGTGGCCGTCAGCGCAACCGCCGCACCGCCCGTCTCGGTCGCCAGGAAGTCGCGCACCGGCGTGGCCATACTCCGCGCCCACGCGGTGCGGCCGCCCGGAGCGATGCGGGCCGCGATGCTGGTCACGAGAGTGGTGGGGTCATCTGGGTGCCTCGGTCGAAACTCCGGCCGGGCACCTGGTCAGCTCAGCGTCCGGCGATCAGATCCGCCACGGCCGCCAGTCGGGCCGGGCGGTCGCTGAGCTCCTCCTGATGGTCGGCCTTCCGGTACAGAGCGTAGATGCCCCGGGCGCCTGCGAACCGGAGCGGCTCGGGCTCCCAGGCGCGGGGAGGCGTGTTGACCCACGGAAGGCGCGAGAGCGGGGTGTCCCGGTCGAGGAGCAGGTCTCGCAAAGTACGGCCGGCCAGGTTGCTGGCCGCGACTCCGTCGCCGGCGTAGCCGCCGGCAAAGCCCATGCCGCTGGCCGGGTCATAGCTGACCCACGGACACCAGTCTCGGGACACGCCGAGCACGCCGTGCCAGGCCCGGCTCATACCGACATCACCGAGCACCGGGAACATCCCGGCCAGGCGATGGCGCAGCTGCAGCACGGTCTCGCCGGGCACCGGACCCTCCCGGTCGGTCTTGGAACCGAACCGGTACGGCACGCCACGCCCACCGATGGCGATCCGCCCATCGGCTGTCCGCTGGGAATACGTGTAGGCGTGGGAACCATCCAGGAGCGTTTCGGCTCCCTCCCACCCCAGCTGCTCCCAGATGGCGGGCGCGAGCGGCTCGGTGATGATCATCGAGCTGTTGAGGGGAAGCAGCCAGCGGTGGCGGCGGGGGAGGTTGGCGGTGTAGCCCTCGCAGGCCACGACCACCTGCCGCGCGCTGACATGGCCCTGGGCCGTTCGCACCAGTCGAGGCACCACGTCGATCACCGGACTGGACTCGTGGACCACCACCCCGGCGCGCTCGACGGCGGCAGCCAGGCCCTGGACCAGTTTGGCCGGCTGCATGCGGGCACAGTTCGGGGTGAACAGTCCACCCGTGGCTCGGTCCACGTTGATCCGCGCCCGGAGCTCGGAGCCGCTGAGCAGCTGGAGCGCACATGCCTCTCCCGCCCAGGATCTCTGCTCGGCCAGCGCCGCTTGGAGTCGCGCCTGCTGGGTGGCGTTCTGGGCGACGTTCAGCGATCCGCCGTGGTGCCAGTCGCAGTCGATCGTCTCCCGCTCCACCACCTGGCCGATCTCGCCCACGGTGGCCTGGATGGCCTCCAGCATCCGGCGGGGCGCCTCCGCCCCTCCGCGCCGCCGCCACGCGGCCGCCGATCCCGACACAACCCCGATCACCCAGCCTCCGTTGCGTCCCGAGGCCCCGAATCCGACGTGCCGCGCCTCCAGCACGATCACCCTGAGCTCGGGGACCGCTCGCTTGAGCTCGTAGGCCGTCCACAGCCCGGTGAAGCCGCCGCCCACGATGCACACGTCCGCCTCCTGGCGACCGGACAGCGGCTCACGCAAGGCGCGGGGCGGCGCCTGGTCCAGCCAGAAGGATGGCTGCGATCCTGAGGCGGCCGCGACCTCGGGCGGATTGGGGGCGGTGCTGGGCGACGAGCTCATCCTTACCCGGAGTTATCGCACCGCCGGCCTTAACCGTGCCGTCCGGCCTGCTCCCGGGGGATCCTCCGCCGCGGCCATTGGCGGCCGCGGCGGAGGTCGGTGGTCAGGTCAGGCGGTTACGTCAGGTGGTTACGTCAGGCAGGTCAGCCGGTGACGCTGGCCAGGCGGCGGCGAGTGACCTGCCGGGTGGCGTGCGACCGCGCCGGATGGACTGCGACGTCGGTGCGTGGGGTCCAGACCGAACGGGCCAGCAGACCGACGATGCCCCCGACGACGATGGCGGCGAAGACGACGTTCAAAACGATGATGGCGAGCATTTGCGGGTTCCTCCTATCCGAGTGTGTACGGAGAGGTTCGCCCGCGGCGGTTAGATGAACGTCTGACGGGTGTAGGAGGAAGCTAAGCCTCCGTTTTTCGGGTGGTTGTAGGCATCGAATTCGGCCGCGGGGGTCAGGCCGAAGGCCAGGCCCCCCGCTCCTCCGTGGTGCCTGGGGGTACGTGCTCGGCGGCCCGCTGCACATCCCGGCGGGTGCGCGCCACGTGGGCCAGCGCCGCCTCAGGTGACTCGAAGGCGATCATCTCCAGCACCTGCCCGTCGCGGAAGCTGGTCACGTTGGCCCGCCGGGGCGCCGTCTCGCCGCCCTGGGCCGCAGGCTGCATCACGACCACCACGCTGTCTCCCGCGTCGATCACGTCGACCAGCTCACCCATGCTGGCCTGAGCCCGATTGCGCACGAAGGCCAGCGCCTGCTCGCGGTTGCGGCAGGCGCCCTCGGCGTCGGGATCTCCGCCGTGCCATCGGACGTCCGGAGCCAGTAGCTCCGCCACCGCGTCCAGATCCCCACGGGCGATCGCGGCATAGCCGTTCCGGGCGAGTCTCACGTTGGCTTTTGACACCCTGCGGTTCCCCCTACATGATCCTGGTCTAAGAGAAGGTACGCTTCCTCTGCCGGAGTGGCCAGGATATTTATAGCCTGACTTCTGTTCCGGCCGTGCGTGGTCGATGTGTGAGGGATGGACGCCGAACTAACCACCGGGATCCCGAGTCGCCCGCTGCCGCTGCCTCTGCGGCTGCTGGGAGACGAGCGCCTGGCTCGACTCGTTGGCTCGGGCCACGAGGAGGCGTTCAGCATCCTCTACCAGCGCCATCACCAGGCGCTATACCGGTACTGCCAGTCGCTGGTGGGAACCGAGACGGACGCGCAGGACGCCCTCCAGTCGGCGATGACGAGCGCCCTGGTAGCGCTCCGGCTCGGTCGCCGCGACGCCCCCATCCGGCCCTGGCTGTTCCGCATCGCCTACAACGAGTCGATGACCCAGCTGCGCCGGCGCCGGCCGCTGAGCGAGCTTGTCGAGGACCTGCCGGCTCTGAACGGCTCGCCCGAGAGCACCGTCGAGCAGAAGGGCCGGATCACCCGGCTGCTGGCCGATCTGCGCGAGCTGCCGGAGCGCCAGCGAGGCGCTCTGGTGATGCGCGAGCTCAGCGGCCTCACTCATCAGGAGGTGGCCGAGGCACTCGGGATGAGCGTGGGGGCGGCCAAGCAGACCGTGTTCGAGGCGCGGCGGTCATTGCAGGAGTTCGACGAGGGACGATCGATGGCGTGTGAGGACATCCGCCGGCTGGTCTCCGACGGCGACGGGCGCTCGCTCCGAGGCCGCCGGGTTCGCGCCCACCTGCGCGATTGCGCCGGGTGTGCCACGTTCGCGGCCGCCATCCCGCAGCGCCGAGCCGACCTTTATGCGATGGGTCCCGCCCTGCCGGCCACCGCCGCAGCGGGGCTTCTGTGGCGGATCAGCGGAGCCGGCTCGGGGCAGGCAGGCAGCGGCGGAGGCGCCGGGCTGATCAGCGGCGCGACGAGCAAGGCCGTCGCGGCCGGCGTCTCCAGCAAGCTCGTGGCGACCGGAGCACTCATCATCGTGACGGCTGCGGTGGGAACGGGCGGCTTTATTCGCGTCATCGCACCCGGCAGCGCCGGTGCAAACCACGGCACCGCGGTTTACCGCACTGGTGATCCCGGATCGGCCGCGGCTTCCGGGTCGGGCGCGAGAGCTCGCGCGTCCGCCAGGCTTGCCCGCCTGTCCACGACCAGCGGTCGCACACAGGCGGCCGGCGCCGGCCACGCGTCGTCGGAAGCATCGGGGCGGGGGAGGTCCACGGGCCACCGGCAGTCCCGGGGTGGTCCGAGCACTTCCGGCCAGACGCACGGCCGCCATCAGGGTAAGGGGCAGGGAGTCTCCGGCTCGGCCGCCGGCACGCAGGGCAAGCATCTCGGAGGCCAGAGTGGCTCGAGCCACGGCTCATCGCCGACATCGCAGAAGGCGCCTCCCAAACCGACCAGCTCCACCCACCCAACGCCCCCGGCGGGTGGAGTTCAGAGCACCGTCCCTGGAACCGGCGGTTCGGGCACGGTGGTCGGTGCATCCGGGACCGGCAACGCCGGCGCCAGCACCACCGGCACCGCCCAGGGAGTGACCAGCAAGGCGACCTCCTCGGGCAACTCAACCAGCGGCACGGCCACCCAGAAGGCGACCGCCGCACTGAGCGCCGGGTAGGTCCGGCCCGCCAGCTCGCGGGCTTGCGTCGGCATAACACCCGGCCAGCTGAGCCTCGCGCGTAGCCAGACGTTCGTAAGCGCGTCCAAAACTCATCCTTCCGGCAGAACCGCCGATAAGGCCTTTATGAAGCCTGGGGGGCCAGTCGATGGCCGCTTTACGACGGCGGTAGCCGGCTCGATCCTGATCTCGTTTACGGCGATGGTCGTGAGCTATCTCGGCGTGTCCCCTGGCACGACGTTTGACGTGGCCTGGACGTTCTCCGCGCTGGCGGCAGTGCTGGGCATGCTGAGCGCTCGCTCCCGGGCGCTGCCGGGAAACCGGGCCCGCTGGACGATCTGGGCGCTGGCCGCCGGCGCCTGGTTGTTCGGGCAGATGGCCTGGAACCTGTACGGAATCATCGGCTTCCCCTCCTCGCCCAACGTGGCCGACGCAGCCTGGTGGCTGTTCGCCCTACTGGTGATCGGCAGCCTGCTTCGTCTTCCGAAGGGCCCTCGCAGCGTTCAGGTGGTGGCGGCCTTCGAGTCGATCCCGGTGATCTTCGCGGCGGTGGCGCTATGCGTGGCCGAGCTGTGGTCGCCCGCCGTGCATTCGCACCTCGACTTGGCGGCCAAGATCTCAGCCCTGCTGTACCCGGCACTGTACGTCTCGGCCACCGTCCTGATGCTCCAGGCGATGCTGGCCGGCACCCTGCGCGGCGCCCGAACTGTGGCCATGCGACTTGTGCTCGGCGGGATGGTCGTTCAGTCGATGGCCTTCATCCTGTGGGGCAAGATTCTCCTCGAGGGCACCTACGTCCCGGGCACCACGCCTCTGGACCCGCTGTGGGTCGTGGGGCTCTCGGCGATCGCCGTCGGCGGGGTGCTGGCCGCCCGGCAGCCGGAGAACGTGGCCAGGCTGGAGGAGCCGACCGCGCTGGGGGTGGTTCTCCCGGCCGGGCTGTTCCTGGGACTGTTCGCAGCGGTGGTCGTGGCCCAGGTGAACGGCATCCCGCAGGGTGCGGGCATGACGCTGCGGCTCGGCATCCTGTTCTCCGGAACGGCGCTGATCGGCCGCTCCACACTCCTGGGCCGCCGGCTGAAGGCGATGCTCGATCGCGAACGGGCGGCGCTGGCCCAGCTGGAGGAACGCGAGGGCCAGCTGGCTCGGGTCAACGAACAGCTGGTGGAGGACTCCAGGCGCGACCCGCTGACCGGCATCGGCAACCGCCGAGCGCTGTCGGACGACCTGCCGATGTTCGAAACCCGCCAGCGCGAGCACGGCGAGCAGATCGCCGTGGCGCTGTGCGACGTGGATCACTTCAAGGCCTACAACGACCGCCTCGGCCACCTGGCCGGCGACCAGGCACTGCGCATGATCGCCGCCACTGCCCGCGGGGCGCTGCGCTCGGTGGACACCGCCTACCGGTTCGGCGGCGAGGAGCTGCTGCTGGTTCTCCGTGATGTCAACCAGGAGGTGGCGCTGCTCGTGGCCGAGCGGGTGCGGATGGCCGTCCAGCGGGCTGGCTTCTCCCATCCCGACGGCGAAGACGGGCTACTGACCGTCTCGATCGGCGTGGCCTGCGGGCGCGAGGAGATCGGCCAGCTGCTGGCCCGAGCCGACGCCGCCCTGTACAAGGCCAAGCGCGGGGGGCGCAACCGGGTCATGGCCGCCGACCAGAAGGTCGCTCCCGCCCTCGATGGCAACATGGAGCCGCTGTCGGCCGAGCGTGTCGACGAAGGGCCAGTGCCCCGCCACCTGCGCAGCATGCTGACCGTCTCCCGCGCGGCCGCCTCCGGCCAGGGTCTCGGTCCGGTGGTGCAGACGCTGGCCGAAGCGATCCGTTCCGAGCTGTCCTTCCACGTTGTCGTGGTCAACCTGCTGGACCCGGGGACCGACAACCTCCGGGTCGTCGTCGTCCTGGGCGATGAGGACGCCCGCCAGGTGCTCCTTGGCTCCTCGCTCGCGCTGGCCGAATGGCAGAAGCTCCTCGACAGCGGCCACAACGTCGGGGGCGCCAGCTGGCTGCCGGCCGGTTCCTATGACTGGCAACCGGAGGGGCCGATGTGGACGCCGTCACTCGCCCCGTCGCCGCTCAGTGACGCCTGGCAGCCTGAGGACATGCTCCTGCTGCCGCTGCGCAACAGCGAGGGACAGCTGCTCGGAGTGGTCTCGGTGGACGAGCCGGCACTCGGCCGCCGTCCGTCCGACGACGAGATCAACGTGCTCATGGCCGTGGCCGACCATGCGTCCCTGGCCCTGGAACAGGTCCAGCGGGAGGCCGCGGTGGCTCAGGCTGGTTCGGCCGAGCTGCGCTTGGCGGCGGTGATGCTGCTGGCCGAGACCCTTGACCTGCGCGATCCGCGGACGGCTCTGCACTCACGCACCGTCGGCCATCTGTGCCGGATCAGCGCGGTCATGCTGGGCCTGCCCGAGGAGCGCGTCGAGCGCGTGCACGCAGCCGGCGTCCTGCATGACCTCGGCAAGCTGGGCATCTCCGACGCGATCCTCCAGAAGCGCGGGCCGCTGGGCGAGCTCGAGTGGCGCGAGATGCGCCGCCACCCGGAGGTCGGGGCCCGGATCCTCGAACACGCCGGGATGTACGACATCGCCGCCTGGATCCGCGCCCATCACGAACGCCCCGACGGGCGCGGCTACCCCAGCGGAATCCGCGGGGAGAGCATCCCGCTCGAAGCGCGCGTGCTGGCCGTGGCCGATGCTTATGAGGCGATGATCGCCGACCGTTCCTATCGCCCGGGCACCGCGCCCGAGCTGGCCCGCGCCGAGCTGCGCCGCAAGTCGGGAACGCAGTTCGATCCGGTGGTCGTAAACGCCTTCCTGCGCGCTCTGGATCGCGAGCAGGAGAATGGCCGCGCCCCGTCGCCCAGGCACATCGCGGCCGCACCGGTCGAGGCAGGGACGCCGGTCGGCGTCTCCACTGGATCGGTGGTCATCCCCGCCTCAGCTGCCGCGCGATGACCAACCGCTGAATCTGGTTGGTCCCCTCGAAGATCTGCATCACCTTCGCCTCGCGCATCATCCGCTCCACCGGGAAATCCTGGGTGTAGCCGGCGCCGCCCAGCACCTGAACGGCATCGGTGGAGACCCTCATCGCCGAGTCGGTGGCCAGCAGCTTGGCGATCGAGGCCTGACGGCTGAACGGCAGGCCGAGGTCCCGGCGCCGGGCCGCCTCGAGCAGCATCGCCCGGGAGCTTTCCACGGCGGCGGCCATATCGGCCAACAGAAAGGCGACGCCCTGGTGCTCGATGATCGGCTTGCCGAACGTCTGGCGTGCCCCCGCGTACTCGACGGCGCAGTCCAGGCACGCCTGGGCCAGCCCAGCGGCCACGGCGGCGATCCCCAGCCGGCCTGAGTCCAGCGCCGCCAGCGCGATCGCCAGCCCGGTCCCCTCCTCGCCGATCAACCGCTCGACGCCCACCTCCACGTCGTCGAACACGATCGAGGCCGTGGTGGACGCCGTGAGGCCCATCTTGCGCTCGGGAGGCTGGGGGTGCAGGCCCTGAGCGCCGGCCGGGACCAGGAAGCAGCTGATCCCGCGGCGGGGGTCGTCCGAGGTGCGAGCGAAGACCGTGTAGAAGTCGGCCTCGCCGCCGTGCGTGACCCACGCCTTGGTGCCGCGGATCCGGTAGGAGCCGTTGTGGCGCGTGGCCCGCGTGCGCATCGCGCCCGG
>DASZMP010000070.1:0-18259 GCA_035551795.1 Solirubrobacteraceae bacterium
GCCCGCCCCGAGAAGGCCGAGGACGAGTCCCAGCCCGACCCAGGGTCGGCACCCGCAGAGCAGGCCTCGCGTTCGTCATGGCGACCCGCCGAGCGGCCGGACTGGACTGACCCCGAGCGACCGATGGGCTGGCTCACCGCGCCGTCAAAGCACCAGCGCTCCGAGGACGAGACCCAGTAGCAGCCGGCGCGCCGGTCCGCTCGCCGAAGCTGCGGCGAGGCGAGCGGAGGATCACGCCCTCAGCGGAAGCTCTGGACCTCGCCCGAGGCGGCGAAGTAGATGCTCACGGCCGCGATGATGATGATCCCGGTGATCACCAGCGTCCGGTTCTGGGTGGCGTGGCCGGTCGCTCCCACGAGGAAGCCGACGATGATCACGACCACGAAGGTGCCGAGGTGGCCGTTGACGGATGCAGGCATGAGCAGCAAAGCCGCCTAACCCTATAGTGGGGCCATGGCCGAGGAACCCGCCTCTGTGCAGGAAGTCGTCGCCGGGCTGGGCTCGGTCGGCTACCTGGCCGGAGAGTCAACTGCACTGGTGGCATTCCTGGCCACCAAGCTGGGCAAGCCCGTGCTGGTCGAGGGCCCGGCCGGCGTGGGCAAGACCGAGCTGGCCAAGGCGATGTCCCGGTTTTTGGATCGCCGGCTGGTGCGCCTGCAGTGCTACGAAGGGCTGGACGAGGCCAAGGCGCTGTACGAGTGGAACTACCGCAAGCAGCTGCTGCGCATCCAGGCCGGCACTCCGGACGGCACCGAGGCTCGGCACGGCACCGGATGGGAGGCAGTGCAGGAGGACATCTTCGGCGAGGAGTTCCTGCTCGAGCGGCCGCTGATGACCGCGATCGCCTCCGCCGAGCCGGTCGTGCTGCTGATCGACGAGATCGACAAGACCGATCAGGAGTTCGAGGCGATGCTGCTGGAGCTCCTCTCCGACTTCCAGATCAGCATCCCGGAGCTGGGCCGGATCGAGGCCCGGACGCACCCGATCGTGCTGCTGACCTCCAACAACACACGGGAGCTGACCGAGGCGCTCAAGCGCCGGTGCCTGTACCTGTGGCTGGATTACCCCGACCTCGAGCACGAGCTGGAGATCGTCCGGCTGCACTCGCCCGACCTGCACGAGACCGTGGCCCGAAAGCTCGTGGAGATCGTCCACCAGGTGCGCGAGCTCGACCTCAAGAAGCCGCCCAGCATCGCCGAGTCGATCGACTGGGCCCGGGCGCTGCTGCTGCTGGGGGCCGAGGACATCGACGCAGGCATGTTCCGGGACACGATGAGCGTGATCGTCAAGCACCGCACCGACCTGGACGTGGTGGCCGAGCGGGTGGGCGTGAAGCTCGAGCAGGCGCCCGCCGCCTGAAGCCCGAGCGGCCCGTGCCCCCGCCACCCCGGCCGATCTACGGAACCCTGCCGGACAAGACGCCCGGCTCGTTCGACGGCGAGCTGCTGGCCTTCACCGAGGATCTGCGCAGCGAGGGCGTGGCGGTCGGGACCTCGGAGATCCTCGACGCCTTCGAGGCGCTGCGCTACATCGGCTGGGCCGATCCGCGCGACTTCCGGGAGACGCTGGCCGCCACGATCGCCAAGTCCCCGGACGACCGGCGGGTGTTCGACCTGGTGTTCGAGCGGTTCTTCTTCCGCGCCGCCGAGGCGCAGGCGGTGCGCCTGGAGGTCTCAGAGCCACAGGCCATAGCCGGCGACGGCGGCGACCTCGACCTGGACGAGCTGCGCCGCCAGATCGCCCAGGCATTGCAGGATGGAGCCGAGCCGGAGCTGCGCGATCTGGCGCGGCTGGCCATCGCGGCGTTCGGCAAGGGCGAAGGCTCCGGGGTGCTGGGCGTGGACGTGCAGCGGATCCGCCGTGCGCTCGGCCTGCGCACCGAACCGCAGCCCGAGCTGCCGCCGGACGATCCGCGGCGCAACGGGATGCCGCGCGAGCAGCTGCGCCGCTTCGAGCAGCAGCTGCGCCGGGAGCTCGAGCGGGGGCTGATCGAGCGCACCGCCGCCCTGCCCCCCAAGCGGCCCTTGTCCGAGCTGGACCGCGCGCTCCCCGGCGGTCCCGTGCAGGACCTGGCCGCGGTTCACCGTGTGGTGGCGCAGCTCAAGCGGCGCCTGGCCACCCAGGGACACGAGCTGCGGGGCCGCAAGCGCCACGCCCACGTCGACATGCGCGCGACGATGCGGGCCTCCCTGCAGACCGGTGGCGTGCCCGTGGAGCTCAAGTACCGCCCCAAGCGTCCCCGGCGCCCGGAGATCTTCGTGCTGTGCGACGTCTCGACCAGCGTGACCAGTGCCAGCACGTTCTTTCTCAGCGTCCTGCACGCCCTGCACGACACGTTCCGCAAGCTCCGCTCGTTCGAGTTCATCGAGCGGATCTCCGAGGTCACGGAGGTGTTCGAGCGCGAGCGGGACTTCCGGGCCGCGGCCGCCGCGGTGTCCCGGGATGCCGGCGTGGCCGACGTGTCCGGCTACACCGACTACGGCCGGGTGTGGACCGAGTTCCTGCGGATGATCGAGGACGAGCTGCATCCGCGCGCGACGGTGATCGTGCTGGGCGACGCGCGCACCAACGGCCGGCCGCCGCGCGAGGAGGTGTTCGCGGCGATCGCCGCCAAGGCCGGGCGCACGTTCTGGCTCAACCCCGAGCCGCGCCTGTACTGGAACTACGGGGACAGCGTGATCTCGGCCTACGAGCAGTACTGCCAGGCGTTCGAGTGCTGGCGCACCGATCAGCTGGAGGACTTTGTGAAGGTCCTGTCGCGGGCTCCAAGCGCGACCGGGGGCGTCTAGGACCGAGTGGGGCGAGGACGCAGGGTCGAAGCTGTAGCGGCGCTACAGCGAGACCCGAGGACGAAGATCCACGAAGGTCATAGGCGCCATCCGGACGTGCGTGGGGCCCGGGACAGGGCCTTGGTCCTGTCGCGGGCGCCAAGCGCGACCCCGAGGGCCTGACTACCCCTCCTCGAAGCGCGTGAGCACGGTGCGGGTGTCGCCGTTGCGGTCCGAGATCACCCACTTGGCCCAGTAGTTTCCGACGGCGAACCTGCTCACGCTCACCCCACCCGGCCGCTCCACGTTTGCCGAGTGAAACACCGTCTTTCCGGCATGCGTGATCGTGAGCGAGACCCGGGCGGCAGCCGGCACCAATCCACCGTCAGGGCCGCGGAAGCCGGTCTGCGCAAGCGCACGGAACCGGCTGCTGATCACGGCGTTGGCGGCAGGGATATGCGTGCCGAGCTGAGGTATCGAGGTGCTGGTGAACCCGCCACTCTGCGCGTCCTCCTGCTCGATCTGGCGGGAAGACACGCCCTTGGCGCGGCCGCGCGGCCCGCAGATCGGAGATGAGCCGCCAAACTCGCCGCCCCCGCTCTCCAGGATCAGAATGATGCCGGACAGGCTGGAATCCGACAGGCCGAACGGGCCACCCCAGTAGTCGCCGGGCTGGCAGGTCCCGGAGGCGATCACGCTCTGGTCGCCGTGGATGGCCACGCGCAGATGGGCGACGTGCAGGCGAGTGATCACGCGCCCGACCGAATTGATCAACGTCAGCACCTCGCCGCCGGCGATCCGAAAGCCCGCGAACCGAGCGACGCCGAACAGTTTGGCCCGAGCGCGTGCGGTCGCATGGGCACGGGAGCTGCGCAGCCGGTAGTGCTCTCCAGGCACCAGGCCGTTGCAGGCCACGGTCTGCAGCCGAAGCTGAGCGCTGCAGTACGGCAGCCCGGTGTCGCTTCCCGCGCTGCCCGGCTCGCCCAGGGGGACGGTCAGGCGAACCAGCGCGCCCGCGCCTGGCCCGGTCTGCGCCCGGTTGTCCAGGTCGGACAGGTCGATCCGGCTACGCAGGGTGAGACGAGGCGTGGGGACTGTGGCCGTGTCCGTCTGGGTGTTGCACTCCGGCGTCGGCGAGGCAATTACGTGCCCGTTGACGGTGACGGTGAAGACGCCGGTCTGGAAGCACGGTCCGACGGTCACGGAGTTTCCGAATACGTACGCGCTGGTGTCCAGATCGGCCCAGCCGGTCCAGCCCCCCTCGGCGAACGGGTTACCGCCGGATCCGGTCGCGATCTGATCGTCGGGCGGACCGCCGGAGCCGTAGTTGACGTTGATCAGGTCACGGTCGTCGCCCACCGCGCGCGGGCTCCCGTGGGCGTCGCGCAGGACGAGCGGTCCCCAGGATCCGTTCGCCCGGGTCGCGCCACTGGCCCGCGCGATGAGGTAGGGGCCGCGGAACAGCTGGAGCCTCACCGCCACGCCGCCTCGGGGACGGGCGATGGCGCCGGTGACCCGCGAGCTGAACTGCGTGAGAGACACGGTGGGCAGTGGTAGCCCGTCGGTGGTCGTGGATGAACTCTGCACGCACCCGATCGGGTTGTTGGCCCACATGTCCTGGATCTCGTATGGGTGCCCGTTGATCAGCTGGTTGTACGGGGAGGCGTTGGCGGCGTAGCCGAGCGGGGTGCCGTACTGGGTTTCGCAGACGTCGCCGACCTCGTAGGAATAGGAGGTCGTCCAGCCGGTGCCCTCGGGATCGGTCATCGCCTCGATCGTCTCGTGAGCGGCGGAGTCGATCGCCGACTCGGCGTCGGGATTTCCCTCCGGATCGGATCCGTTGAGCGGGGTGTACTCGATCATCGGATCGACGGTCAGCGCATACATGAACGTGCCGTGCCCCCAGTCGGCCAGCGAGTGGTAGGCGGAGTAGTAATCCGTTCCGCACTCTCCGGCGTAGATGCACTCATCGACGTCCGGAGGCAGGAACACCTCCCAGAGGTTGTGCAGGCCGCGTCCGGACGGATCGGTGGTCTGGATCAGGCGATCGATCTGCTGGGACACCTCGCCGTCGGTCACGCAGGTTCGAGTCCCGGCCGGCGAAGCACACTGGTTGGCCGTCGCGGGGTACGGAGTGGTGTCGTCGATCGAATCCGTGGCCGGGTTGTACGCGATGCTGTAGCGACCGCTTCCCGAAGGATCGCCGTACTGCCCGAGCACGGAGAACAGGTTCGAACTCGACCCGGAGGCCTGGGCGACGTCGGTGAAGAACTGCTTGATCAGCGGCTCGTAGCCGAGCACGCCGGCGGACGGCGAGCCCGTGAAGTGGTAGCCGGGCGGGGCCCAGAAGATCGTGTGCACCGTCACCGTGCCGGTGGTCATCGTGGAACCGCCGCGATACACGACCGGCGCCTGGCTCCCCACGGCCGGATCGTCGTAGTGGCCGATTGTGCCGTGGGCGGGAACCAGTCCCATCGCCCTGTGGATCGTGTGGTGATACGTGGGCTTGGCGCCCGCCGGCGCCGCGCCCGCAACCAGCCAGACGGCCAGCGTCACCAGCAGTACCGCGCCGAAGCCCCTGCGTCCCTCCATGGAGCGCGCACGCTACAGGAGTGGGCAGACCGGGTAAAATCGCGTCCAGTCATCGATCAAACATTCGGGGGAGCTGGCGAATGGGCCGGCTGAGATAGCGCCCCGTCATCGGCGCTGACCCTTGGAACCTGTGGGGTAATGCCCGCGAAGGGAGTGACAACGACGACGATCGAGGCTCCCAAGCAGGAGCGCCAAGCCGTCGCAGGCGGCGGTCTGGTGGAGATCCGGCAGGTGGTGCGCAGCTTCCGCGGGAAGCGCGGTGAGGTGCTGGCCCTGGACGGCGTGTCGCTGCGCGTAAAGCCGGGACAGATCGCGGCGATCGTTGGCCCCAGCGGCTGCGGCAAGACGACTCTGCTCGAGCTGATCTGCGCTCTGCAGAAGCCAGACGCGGGAACCATCAGCGCCGATCCCGCGGCGCTGATGCCGCAGCGTGACCTGCTGCTGCCGTGGCTCTCGGCGCTCGACAACGCAGGGCTGGCGCTGCGGGCCCGCGGTGCCTCCAGGGCCGATGCCCGCGCTCAGGCGGCACCCTGGTTCGCCCGTCTGGGACTCGAGGGATTCGAGAGGGCGCGGCCCTACGAGCTCTCGGGCGGGATGCGCCAGCGCGTGTCGTTCCTGCGCACGCTGCTCGCCGGCAAGCCCGTGCTGGCCCTGGATGAGCCGTTCGCGGCGCTGGACGCGCTGACCCGCACGGAGATGCAGGCGTGGCTGGCCGAGACTCTGGCCGGAGCACCGCGGACGGTGGTGCTGGTCACCCACGACGTGGAGGAGGCCGTGCTGCTGGCCGACCGGGTGGTGGTGATGTCGCCCCGGCCTGGGCGGGTGACGGCCGACCTCCAGGTACCGCTGGCGCGACCGCGTCACCGCACCGATCCCGATCTCGTGGCGCTGCGGGCCGAGGCGCTCCGGGAGCTGGGGGTGCCCGAGTGACCGGACGGCCGAGATTCACGACGTTGGTGAGGCCGCTCCCGGCTCTGCTCCTGCTGGCCGCGTTCCTGGGTGCCTGGGAGCTGTACGTGGATCTGGGCGGCGTCACCCCGCTGGTGCTCCCCCCGCCCCACGCGGTGGCCAGCGCGCTGTTCCAAGACCGCGGCCTGTTGTGGAGCAACCTGCAGACGACGGCCGGAGAGATACTCGCCGGTATGGCCCTGGCCGTGTCCATCGCGTTCACGCTTTCGGTGGCCATCCACTTCTTCACCACGGTGCGCGTGGCCGTGCTGCCCCTGCTGATCGCCTCGCAGACGCTGCCGATCGTGATCATCGCGCCCCTACTGATCCTGTGGCTCGGATTCAGCTTCGTGCCCCGCCTGCTGGTGATCGCGCTGGTGGCGTTCTTCCCGCTGGTGGTCACGACTCTGGACGCGCTCGAGGCCATCGACCCCGACCTGATCAAGCTGATGCGGACCTTCGACGCCTCCCGCCTGCGCACGTTTCGCCAGATCGAGCTGCCCGCGGTCCTGCCCGGACTGTTCACCGGCGCCAAGCTTGCCGCCGTGTTCGCGGTGATCGGGGCTGTGTTCGCCGAGCAGGCTGGTGCCACGCGCGGCCTCGGCTACCTGCTCACGATCGCGGTGAACCAGTTCCTGGTTCCCGAGGCCTGGGCGGCCGTCACCGTCCTGTCGCTATTCGCCATCGCCCTGTACGCGCTGATTACGCTGCTGGAGCGGCGTGTCGTGCCCTGGGCTCACCACACGAAGGGAAAACCCGCCTGATGAGACGCCGGACTGTCCTGCTCGCGCTGTTGTTGGGACTCGGGCTCGCCGGCTGCGGAGAGGTCAAGAACACGATCCCGCCGCCCGCCGGCAGTGCCAACTCGCTGACGCTGATGCTCGACTACTTCCCCAACGCGGACCACGTGGGCATCTACGCCGCGCAGGCCGACGGCTATTTCCGCCAGGCCGATCTCAACGTGCACATCGTGGCCCCCAGCAACGCCGCCACGCCACTGCAGTTGCTGGCGGCGGGCAGGGTCGACGTGGCGATCGGCTATGAGCCCGACGTGCTGCTAGCCCGCAATCAGGGATCCCCGCTGGTCTCGGTGGCGGCGATCGTCCAGCGACCGCTCACCTCGATCGTGTCCCTCGGGCACGAGCACATCACCTCGCCGGCTGACCTGCGCGGGAAGACGGTGGGCGACTCCGGGATCCCCTACCAGCACGCGTTCCTGGAGACGATCCTCGCCCACGCCGGCGTGCCGTCGCACTCGGTCAAGGAGGTGAACGTGGGCGAGGGTCTGGTGCCCGCGATGATCTCCGGACGGGTGAACGCCACGCTGGGCGCGTACTGGAATTACGAGGCGATCCAGCTGCAGCAGCTGCACAAGCATCCCCACGTGATCCACATGAATCAGGCCGGCGTCCCCAACTACGACGAGCTGGTGTTCGTCGTGCGCAAGGCGACGATCGTCGACCACCCCAGCCTGATCCGGCGGTTCGTCCAGGCCGTGGCGCGCGGCTACCAGGCGGCGCGCGCCGATCCGGCCAGGGCGGTGGACCAGCTGATCAGCGCCAACCCCGGCCTGGACCGCAAGCTGCAGCTGGCCAGTGTGCGGGCCACGCTGTCGTCGTTCTTCCCCTCGGGCAACCACCCGTGGGGCTGGCAGAACCCGACGCAGTGGAACTCATTCGGCACCTGGATGATGCGCCGGCATCTGATCCAGAACCCGAACGCGATCGTCGATGCATCCACCAATGAGCTGCTGGCCGGTCAGGGGATCTGATGCGGAGGGACCGGTGGCGTCGCCGCGCCGGCTCCGGCCTGCCGGCCGCCCAGGCGCAGCGCGTAGGCCCCGGCCAGCCCCGCCCAGGGCGCGTAGGGCGCGAAGTAGTTCTCCACTTCAGCCTCGGTGACCCGGGCCGATGGGTCACCGGTGGTCAGCCGGCCGACCAGCTTGCGGTAGGCGAGGTCGCCGGCGGGCAGCTGGTCGAGCCGGCCCTGTCCGGTCAGGGCCAGCATCTGCACGGTCCAGCTGCCGATCCCCCGGATCGATCGCAGCCGGCGCCAGCCCCGCTCATGATCGACATCGCTCAGATCGACGCGGCCGGCCGCCACCTCCCGTGCCGCCCGGATCAGGGCCAGGGCACGCTGGCCGGAGAGGTCGTAGGACTCAAGGCGGGCTGGAGCCTGGCCGGCCAGGCTGATGGCGCTGGGCACGTCGAGCAGGCCACTGCGCGGGCAACGCCGGCCCAGGGCCGCCACCAGCCGGCGCTGGATCGCTGCGGCCCGTTCGTACTCGATCAGCTGCTCGCAGATGGCCCAGGCCAGAGCCTGAAAGGGATCAGGGTGCCCGCGGACCCGCAGGTGGGGCTGGGCGCGGACCAGCCGGCCGATCAGCGGGTCCGAGCGGAAGCGCTGGTGGAACGGCCGTAGGTCCTGGTCGACCCCGAGCGCCCCGCGCATCCGGGAGATCGCCTGGGCGGCCACGGACCGGTGCCCGGCCTGGGCTCCGAACAGCACGCGTCCGGAGCCCAGCTGCGCCACGCGGACCAGAACCGGCTGCTCGTCCTCGTGAACGAGCCGGTGAAGGACGCCGCGGCGGACCCGGTTGACGCCATCCATGCCGCCGCCTGCGGGCAGCCGGTAGCACCACCGTGGCTCGACCTCGACGCGCACCTCGCACGCCCAGGCGGTGGCCATCAGCCGCGCGGGTCGTGCCCGGGACGGCTGAACACGCGAACGTGCACCAGGTAGGACTGCCCGGGCTCCATCGGGGGTTCCGGTGGACGGCGAGGCTCAAGCCTCCCGCGCAGATCACGCAGCTCCCGGGTCAGCCGGCGGGAATCGCGGCGGCGCAGGAGGGCGAGCGTGGCGGCGCCCACCATGAATCCGGTGGCGGCTGCCGCGGCGGTCTGGACCGCCGGCAGCGCGGCGGCCGACCGGGCGACCTCGCGCCGCGAGCTGACCACCGGCAGGCCATCCACCACCTCGATCTCGGCCTCCAGCTCCACCAGCTCCTCCAGCGGACCTTCCCCGGTGACCTCCGGAATCGGTTCCTCGGTGGCCTCGGCAGCCAGCTCATCGGTGGCGGCCAGGCCGGCCGGGAACGCGTCGCGTCGCTCGTCCATCGGCCCGTATGGTGACAGCGGACGCGGCCGGGTGGAAGCTGGTCGTTACGATGACGGCCGGTGTCTGCACCGATCGACGTGTTCGCCAAGGCTCGCGAGTTCGAGCGAATCGAGCAGCTCAAGGCCGCTCGTGAGATCGGGGCACTGCCGTATTTCCATGTGCTGGAGGGACCCGCCGGCCCGGTCGTGGAGATGGAGGGAGCGCGGCGGATCATGCTCGGGTCCAACAACTACCTGGGCTTGACGGGTGATGAGCGAGTTCGGCAGGGAGCCCTGAACGCTCTGGAGCGCTACGGGACCGGGCTGACCGGCTCGCGGCTGCTGAATGGCACGATCGACCTCCACGTCCAGCTCGAGCGCGAGCTGGCCGAATGGTTCGGAACCGAGGACGCGCTCGTGTTCACGACGGGCCACCAGGCCAACCTCGGGGCGCTGGGCACGATCCTCGGCCCGGGTGACACGGTGGTCGCAGATTCAGGGGACCACGCCTCGATCCTCGACGGCATCCTCCTGTCGCGAGCCAAGCTGCGCCCGTTCAAGCACAATCGCCTGGACCTGTTGGCGAAGCGCCTCCAGGCCGCGCAGTCAGATGGCGGCGGAGTGCTGGTGGTCGTCGATGGCGTCTACTCGATGGAGGGCGACGTGGCGCCGATCCCCGAGATCAGCCGGCTGGCGCGCCAGTACGGCGCCCGTCTGATGGTCGACGAAGCCCATGCGCTGGGCGTGTTGGGGTTTCGGGGGGCGGGCGCGTCCGAGCTCCTGGGAGTCGAGGATCGCGTGGACTTGAGGATGGCGACGTTCTCCAAGTCCCTGGCCTCCTGCGGCGGAGTGATCGCCGGGCCAGCCGATGTGATCGAGTATCTGCGCATCGGCTCGCGGCCGTTCCTGTTCACCGCCTCGGCCGTTCCGGCGGCTGTGGGCGCTGCCCTGGCCGCTGTGCACATCTGCCGATCGTCGGAGGGCCGCGAGCTGTTCGCCAGGGTGCTGGACAACGCCCGCTACCTGCACAGCGGGCTGCGCGAGCTTGGGTTCCACGTCGTTCGCCCTACCCGTCTGGCCGACGGCACCGAGGTGGTCACCCCGGTCGTCCCGGTGGTCGTGGGGGACGACTGGAAGGCGGTGTTCCTGTGGAAGGCCCTGTACGAGGCCGGCGTGTTCGTCAACGTGGCCATCCACCCCGCCGTGCCGCCCGCCGGCGCGCTGCTGCGCACCAGCGTGATGGCCACTCATGACCGCCAGACTCTCGACGAGGCGCTCGATGTGTTCGCGACCATCAAGGGATCGTTCGAGCAAGAGCACGGCCCGCTGCCGGCGGCCGACTGAACTCGCAGCGCGCTCCGCAGGCGAGCTCCGGGCGAGCTACGGAGCGCCGTTCCGCAGGAGCTACGGATCGCGTCGGTGGGCTTCCCGAGTCGCCAGCGGCTCCGGGTCCCCAGCCACCGCACGCTGAAACCGGCCGAGTCACAAATTTCCCGCGTTAAGCACACGCTTCTCCAGATGTGACCTTGCTGTGAAGCGGCGCGCCGCGCTAGCTTCCCCCTCGTCCGAGTGGTCGGGTCGAGGTGGCGCGCAAGTCCCCACCAGGGGCGCGGTGAGGCTGAGGCGGCTGCAAGATCACTGCTGCTCGGACGCCGCCGGAATGAATCGATAAGACACCGCAGTCGGGGCGGTCCGAACGCCCCTGCCCGCGGTGAGGGTCAACGCTGTCCGCCAGAGCGGACACACCATGGGAGAGGGACGTTTACATGATGGACACCGCAGAGACGCCCCAGGAGCCACAGCGCTTGAGGGCCCTGGAGCAGGCGAACGCGGTCAGACTGGCTCGAGCAGAGCTGAAGCGACGGATCGCAGAAGGCCAACTAACGGCAGCTGAGATCATCCTCAACTGCCCCTGTGAAGCACGTCGGTGGACGGTGTCTGAGCTCCTAGTGGCTCAGCGACGTTGGGGCGTCACCCGGTGCCGGAAGTTCCTGGAGCGCAACCACATCAGTGAGATCAAGCAGATCGGTGCGCTCACAGATCGCCAGCAACGGATGCTGGCGACCCAGCTGGAGTCCCGGAGCCCACTCGGCTTCGACGAGGCCAGCGTCGTGCCCGAGGCCGTTACTCCGGCACTCGAGCTCCGGCTCGCTTACGCCTGACGGACGGTTGCCGGTCCTGCGCCGCGGAGACGCGGCGCAGGACCGGCACCCATCGTCTGGGTCTGGTTCAGAGGCTGTTGCCGAACGGCACCGGGCTGGCTCCGGCGAACAGGAAGAACCACACGAAGAACACCACCAGGGTCAGGGCGGCGCTGATCACCAGCACTGCCTCCAGGATGAAATGACCCGGATCCTGCTGGCCACGAGCACGGCAGTTGGCCCGATACACGTCACTCAGCTTGGCCAGCAGCACGGCCATCAGCATCACCGACAGCACGACCCCGGCGAACATGGCCACCAGCGCCGCGCCCAGCGATGCGCCGAGGCCCTGGATCTGCGACCCCACCCACAGCCACAGCAGCGGCGTCCCGATCCACAGCCCCAGGCTCCCCACGAACATGATCAGGACGACCAGCAAAGCGCCCGTCCCGGCTCGCAGCACGTTGCGCACGGGTCAACCCCGTGCCTTGGGTCGGGTGACCGCGTCGGGTCGGCCGACTCGCGGTGGGTGGGGGCGGGTCACGGTCTGAGACCGTGACCCCCGGCTAACGGACAGCCGGAGGAGAGCTTGACCTGCCACCAGCCACGGAGCATTCCGATCAGGCCGAGCCGCGGCCGCACCTGGTAGACCCCGCAACCCGGTTCACCCAGATCCGCCAGCGGCATCACCTCGAAGCGATGCTCGGCGGGATCGAGCAGCATCCGCTCCAGGGCGACCCGGTTGGCCGCGTGGACCTCGGCCCGCTCGGAGATGGCGAACCTGAGCCGCTGCACCCGGTCGGCCAGGGAGTCGCGCACCTCCTCGAGCTCGCCCAGGCCCAGCAGGCGCGGGGCATGTCCGGCCACGGCCGCATCGGGCATCAGGCGGTCAGGAAACGCGCTCACGAAAGCCTCCGACAGCTCGCGTTCCAACTTGGCGATCTGCGCCCGCAGCGTGCGCCGCGCAGCGGTTTCGTCCGCCTGGCCCGCACGCCCGCCTACTTCCGGAAGGACGCTGTTCGGGCCGGCCGACACCGTCGGCAGTCTCGGCTCGAGAAGCTCCATTTATGGAGAGCTTACCAGCAGCCGGGCGGGCTAAACCGCATCCCGCAGCGCCTCCGTGGCCAGCCAGAAGGCCTCCTCGACGTGGATCAGCGGCACGCCCTCGACCGACACGGCGAACAGAACCAGCTCACGGGTGTCAGGACGCACGGCCGAATCGGGTGATCGCGCCCCGAACAGGATCGCGTGCACCAGCTGATCGTCGGCGACCACCAGGGTCCCCTTGGCGAGCGGGTGTCCGCCCGGGCCCGGCCCGAGTCGCTCCTGGGGTCGGGCTGTCCTGATCGACAGCGCAGCCCCGTTCGCGCGCCCGGCGTCGAGTGCCCAGATCGGAACTCCCGTCTCCACCAGCGCCACCAGCAGCGCGTCCGCCAACTTCCCCTCGGAGCGCAGCGTGCCGTGAAACAGCCGGGAGAGGGCGGCTTGCTCGCCGGGCGGTCGGGTGACGTCCGGATCGAGCCCGATCTGGCGGAAGAAGTTGCGATAGGCCGCCGGCACCGGCTTGGTCCGCATCGCGATCACCGCCGGGCCCCGGAATCCGTTGGCCAGCTGTTGCAGGCGCGCCACCATCTCCGGTGCGCTGCGGCCGTCACGCCCCGCCAGCTGGACCCAGTGCAGCCCCAGGCCCGGGAGCTCCTCCGTCAGCTCCGGGGCGATCGTGCCTCGCCGGGGGCGGATCTCCGGCGGGAGGCGCATGCCCGCGCCGCTGACCCCGCTCACCCCGCTGACCCTCCTGGCCTCGCCGAACCGGCCAGCTGAGCCAGATGCGCGATCCGGGGGGCCAGCGCGTCCGGGTTGCGCCAGCGCTCGCCGATCAACCGCTGCTCCACGATCCCGCCCGGCCGGACCAGCTCGATGACCGGGCACACCACGACCCCGTACAGCTGGCCGATCGTCCCGGTCAGGTCGTAGGCCACCGCGATCGTCGTCCAGTGGTGGTGCCGGGCCAGGGTCGCGGTCTGCGCCCGCCCCGCGTTGACCGCCACGGCGGCGAACCGGACGGCCGGGAACCGGCCGGCCAGCGTCTGGAGCGTGTCCACCTCGCTCACGCAGGGGCTGTAGTTGGTGACAAAGAAGGCCAGGACCAGGGCGCCCCGGCCGCACACGTTGAGGCCTCGCCGGGCCGGGTGCGCCGGGTTGCAGCGTGGATCGGCGTTGGCCGGCACGTTCAGATCACTCGTGGCCAGCGGCGCGACGAATCGGTGGATCGGGCGCCCGGCGGGGATGCCCAGGCTGCTCTTCTTCTGCCCGGTGAGCAGATAGATCGAGAAGATGATCAGCAGCACGAGACCGAAGCCCCCGATCATCCACTGATAGCGCCGGGTGTCGATCGGTTCCCGGGGCAGGCGGCGGGCCGGCCTTGCCTGCGGAATCGCTCCCGAGCCCGGTGGCTGATCCGGCCCCGGATCCTGTTTGCCCCGAGCCTCTTCCACCGCCCGGTTCGGATCCAGCCGCCTCGGCCCCTCAGGCGTGCTCACGCCACGCTCACGCCCCGCTCACGCCACGCGAGCTCGCCGCCGGCGACGCAGGGTCAGCGCGCCGGCCCGGGTCAGCCATTCCTGCAGCGACTCGAGCAGAGCGGCCTGGTCCCGCTCGGCCAGCACGAGCACCGCGGGCAGCACCAACAGGACTCCGGCCAGCGACACCGTCATGTCGATCAGCGTGACGAACCCGAAGTCACGCAGCATCGTGATGTTGGACAGGAGCAGCACGCCGAAGCCGGCGATGGCCGTGATCCCGGAGACCAGTACGGCGGCGCCCGTGGAGCGGTAGGCGCGCACCAGCGCCTCCGCGTCGGTGCCCCCGGCAGCCCGCTCCTGCCCGAATCGCTCGGACAGCAGCACACTGAACTCGGTCGAGATCGCGATCACCAGCGCGCCGAGGGTGGCGGACATCGGATTCAACGGGATCCCGATCGCGAACAGAATCAGCGCCGACCAGCCGGTGGCCAGCAGGATCGGGACGAGCGGCACCAGCGCCCGCCGCGGCGAGCGGAACACGCCGAACAGGACGAGACCCACGGCCACCAATGCCGCCAGCAGGGTCAGCAACCGCCGGGCCGAGGAGGACAGGGCCGCGTTGGCGTCGGCCGCCAGCACGGGCAGCCCGGCCACCTGCGCGCTCACTCCCGGCGGTGGGTGCAACTCCGAGCGCATGTAGTCGATCACTCGAGTCTGGCGCGCCAGCGGCATCAGCCGGATGCCGAACGCGAGCGTCGCGTAGTGGTGATCTGGAGTCAGCACCGCCTGGGAGAAGTACCGGGGCACGGCCGAGAGCAGGCTCTGGATCGACGAGGCGGTCAGCGGCGTCGCGCCGGACGCGCTCGTCCCGCCGGCCGTCGTGGCGGTACCCGCATTCGTGGAGAACAGGTCAGGCAGCGACAGCGCCGGACACACCGTGGCCGCCTGGCAGCCTTTGGCCTCCGAGTAGCCGAAGTGCGCGAGCAGCCGGTCCTCGTAGCCGATCATCCACTCCACCGTGCGGGGAGTGGCGACGTTGCGGGCGTGGACCATGACGTCGAGCTCGCCCGACACCCCCGTCACCCGCTCCAGGGTGTTCAGGTGACGCAGCGCCGGCATGTTTGCCGGCACGAGCTTGGTGATGTCCGACTGGACAGAGGTCTGGGTGTCGGTCACCCAGCCGGCCAGGGCCAGCGCCAGGCCGACCATCAGCACCCGCGCGGGATGGCGGGTGAGGGCGGCCAGCGAGCCATCCACCGTCGGGCGGCCGACGCGGCGCGGCCAGGAGAGCCTGCCCCTCAATGCACGGACGCCGTCATCGAGGATCGCTCCGGCGTCATGGAGGATCTCCCCGGCGCCCTGTCGCGAGGCGGCGAGCCATCCGCCGCCCGGCGGCCCGATCCGCCGCCGGTCGGCCAGCACGATCGCCGCCGACCCGGCGGTCAGCGCTCCGGCGAAGGCGACCCCCACCCCCACCATCAGCAGCACCCCGAAGCCCCGGACCATCGGAACCGGAGACAGGAGCAGCACCAGGAACCCGGTGGCCGTGGCCAGTGCCGCGGCGGCGATCGTGGGCGCTCCCGTGCGCGCCGCCCGGGTCACGGCCAACTCGGCGGACGGCGCCCCCGCCCGGAGCGCCTCGCGCGTGCGCCACTGGAACTGGATGGCATAGTCGACGGCCAGCCCGATGAGGATTGGCAGCACGGCGATCGACGCCATCGTCAGGGTGGCTCCGGCCAGTGAGGTGGCGCCGAATGTCACCGCGGCGGCGACCAGCGCCAGGATCAGCGGCAGCAGCCGCAGCCCGCCGCGGAACAACAGCAGCAGCACGATCGCCATCACCGCGACCGCGCCGAGCAGCAGGATCGCCACCGAGCCGCTGATCGTGGAGGCCAGGTCGTTGACCACCACGGGTTCGCCGGACACCGTGTAGGCCCCGCCGTAGCCCAGGCGGAACATCTTCATCCGCACGGCCTGGCGGATCCACGAGATGGCCTGCGCGGTCTGGGTGTCGTTCAGTCCCGCCCGCAGCCGGACCTGGATCAGCGCCGAGTCCTTGGTGGGAAACAGGTAGGAGAACCGTGCCTTGGGCTCGTTCACCCCGCGGTTCTGGTCGAACACGACCGACGGGATGAAGTTCGGATTGTCGATCGATGGGGCGCTGCTGATGCCCGAATCCAGCGCCAGCTGCTCCAGCTGCTGCAGCTGTTGCTGCTGCTCCAGCTGTCCGGCCGCCTTGGCCGCCGTCTGCGCCGCCTTGGCGCCGAGGTGCCGGCCGATGGCCAGCCGGTACGCGCTGGACTCGGCGCTGCGCACGGCCGCGCCGGCCGAGCTCTCCAGCGTGGTGATCTCCGTGTTGACCGCGGTGACCGCCCGGTTGAGGAACGTCCCCGGCCCGTAGACGACCTTGGCCGGGTGATGCTTCATCAGCTTCCCGCACGGGCTGCTCCACCCCCCGTACGGAGGTTTGCTCCCGGGGGCCGCCGGCTGAAACGCCCCCAGCTTCGTATTGGCCACCGCCACCTGACCGTTCAGACACGACTCGAGCTCGGTGATCGTACCCAGGTCCTTGCTCTCGACCAGGTCGGTCAGCGGCTCGCGGATCAGGATCACCACGGGATCGGAGCCGAAGTTCCGGTAGTCGGTCTGGGTGGCCTGGTAGTCGGCCGACGAGCTCGACACGAACGTGTCCGTGCCCGCCGACGGGCGCAGGCCGAGGGCCAGCAGGCCGCACGCCACCGTCAGCACGGCCACCAGCACAACGGTCAGCCGCGGGCGGCGAGCGGCCAATTCCACCAGCCGCTGCAGGCTCTCCCTCGGGCGCATCGTGGTCTCAGGCTACCGCCGCCGCGTGCGGCCGGCGGCGCTAATCCATCGTCAGCGGGCCCTGCGACTCGCCCGCCAGGAACTGCCGGATGAATGGGTTGTCGGAGTTCAGCATGTCCTCGGCCGGACCGGCCTCGACGATCCGTCCTCGCCACAGGACGTTGATGTAGTCAGCCACCCGGCGGGCGCTCATGATGTCGTGGGTGATCACCGCGAAGGTCGGCAGGTGCTGCTTCTGCGCCTTCTTGGCGTCCTCCATCATGTCCCGGTGGATCTCCAGGATCAGCTCCCCCAGCAGGGCCGTGCGCACCGGGTCCAGGCCCGAGTCGGGCTCATCGAACAGCACGATGTCTGGCTCGAGCACGAGCGCGCGGGCGAATCCGGCACGCTTGCGCATCCCGCCGGACAGCTCGTTGGGCATCTTCTCGCGCGCCTCGGCCAGGCCGACCTCCTTGAGGCGGCGCATGACGATGTCCTCCACCTCGTCCTCACCCTTCTCGGTGTGCTGACGCAGCGGGAAGGCGACGTTGTCATACAGGTTCATCGACCCGAACAGGGCGCCGTCCTGGAACAGCAGGCCGAACTTCTTGCGCATCTCGAACAGGTCATCGTCGGCCATGTTGGGCACCGAGGTGCCGTGCACCAGGATGTCTCCCTGGTCGGGGTAGAGCAGGCCGACCATGTGCTTGATGCATACCGACTTGCCCGTGCCCGAGGGGCCGACGATCATCGACACCATGCCCTCGGGGAGGCCCATGTTGAGTCCGCGGAGGATGCGGTTGCGTCCGAACGCCTTATAGGTGTCGATGAACTCGACGGCGTCCGGACGGCCGCTCGGGTACTGCCGGTAGGTGTGCCACTTGTATTCCTCCTCGGAGGCTCCATCCGGAGGCGCGGGCCGAGGGGGCTGCTCGTCGACCACCGAGACCCGCGAAGGGGGCGGGTCGTGCGGGCTTCCGGGGGCGGTGGGCTGCCAGGCGGGGGGCTCTGGGGCGCCGCCGGCCGGCGGCTGCTGCTGCTCGTCGTCGTCGCCTTCGCCCACGAATCTGTATCGCTCCATGATTTGTCAGCCTCCGATTGGTGCCCTGGGATTGGCGCCCCAGAACAGCTGCGTCCCGAGCATTCCGATGATGTGCACGGAGACGATGTTCAGGACCATCGACTTCGCGGTGGCCGTACCCACCCCTACAGGCCCACCACTGGCGTTGTAGCCGTAGTAGCAGCCTACGAGCACGATCACGGTGGCCATGACCATGGCTTTGATCACGCTATATAAGAGGTCGGGGGGATTTTGGAACTCCCAGAAGATCTGTAAGAAGCCACCCGATGAGACGTTCCCGATCTGGTGGACAACCACAAGATAGCTG
>DASZMP010000071.1:0-17036 GCA_035551795.1 Solirubrobacteraceae bacterium
CGTGCCTCGACCCGCGCGCCCGGGGCGCGGGGCGCCGGCCGCACGACCTCACCGGACTCGTCCAGCAGCAGCGCGCTGGCGGCCGTGCGCCCGACCTGGTCGATGCGCACCATTCGCTTCTCGCCGACATGGGCGGCGCCGCCAGCGATCGAGATGATGTAGCCGTCCAGCTTGGCAACGGCGTCATCGACGTCGTACATGTGCGGCTCGACGATCTCGACCAGCACCTCGTCGCCCTCGCGGAACGGCAGCGCGCGCGCTTCGACCTCTTCGCGGCTGCCCTGGAAGGTGATGGCGAAGTGGTCGAGTTGCAGCCCCTCGCTGCCCTCGAAGTGAAAGGACTTCACGGTCTGTGCCTCAAGGGCATGCAGCGCGCGTGAGCTCTGGCCAGTGAACTGGGCTGTCACACGCGGGTTGATCTGCACGAGGAACGCCTCGTCGTCGGGGTACTCGGCGGCGATCTCTCGCAGCCGGCGCTCGAACGCGATCGCGATCGTCTCCTCGGAGCGGATCACGCCCTCGCCGTCGCAGGTCGGGCAGGGGCGACTCATGATCTCGCGCACGCCCTCCGTCACGTTCTGGCGCGTCATCTCGACCAGGCCGAGCTTTGAGATCTCGGCGGTGAAGGTCTTGGTGCGGTCTTCGTCGAGGCTCTTGCGAAGCGTTTTCATGACCGCGTCGCGGTTGCGCGCGCGCGCCATGTCGATGAAGTCGATCACGATGATGCCGCCGATGTCGCGCAAGCGCAGCTGGTTGACGACCTCCTCGGCCGCCTCCAGGTTGGTCTTGGTGATGGTTTCCTCCAGCCCCGCCCCCTTGCCGCGCCCGATGAACGAGCCCGAGTTGACGTCGATCACCGTCAGCGCCTCGGCGTAGTCGATGATCAGGTAGCCGCCGCTCGGCAGGTCGACGCGGCGCGAGAGCAGCCCGTCGATCGCCTTGTCGACGCCATAAGCCTCGTACAGCGGCTGCTCCTGCTCCCACAGCTCGACGCGCTCGACGAGCTCCGGCGCGGTGCGCGTGAAGAACGAGACGAGCCGGTGGTACTGCTGCTCGTCGTCGACGATCGCGCGCTCGAAGTGCGCCGAGAAGATGTCGCGCACGACGCGCACGGAAAGATCTGCCTCTTGAAAGACCAAATCCGGGGCAACGGTGTCCTCGACGCGTTTGACGAGCACCTCGTGCAGCTTGTGCAGGTACTTCAGCTCGCGCTCGAAGTCCTCGCGCTTGGCGCCGTGTGCGGCCGTGCGCACGATCACGCCACCGCCGCCGATCTCGAGTTTCGAGGTCTGCCGGCGCAGCCGTTCGCGCTCCTTGTCCTCGAGGCGCCGCGAGACGCCGATGCCCTCGCCGCTCGGCGCGTAGACCATGTAGCGCCCGGCGATCGTCAGCTCCATCGAGAGGCGCGCGCCCTTCGTCTTCAACGGGTCCTTGACGACCTGCACGACGATCTCCTGGCCGGGCTTCAGCAGATCGGAGATCTTGCGCCCGCTGCCGGAGCCGCGGCCGCGCTTGGGCGTCTCGACGCCCGGCAGGACGATCTCGTCGACGTGCAGGAAGCCGTTCTTCTCCAGGCCGATGTCGACGAAGGCGGCCTCCAGGCCACCCAGCACATTGTCGACCCGGCCCTTGTAGATGTTGCCGACGATCGACCGGGCGCCGCGGCGCTCCAGGTACAGCTCGGCGACCTGATAGCCGGCGGCGGGGTTAGCCGGGCGCCGGCGACGACGATTGCTGGAGTTCGGTTTGCGGGCCGGGACGGTCCCGGTGGCCTCCAGGAGCGCGACCCGGGTCTCGCCCCGATCGACGCTGACCAACACTTGCTTCTTCAATTTTCTTCCTTTGCAGATTGGGTCCGGCGCTGGGCCGGGAAAAGATTTGACGAGCGCCCGCGGCGGGCGGCTCGGTGAAGTTGGGCACTACAGAACCACCCGGGCCTTGCCCGCAACCGCGGCTCGGCCCTGCTTGTAGATCGACTGCAGCAACCCCAGCGAGATGAACGTGACCAGCACCGAGGAGCCGCCGTAACTGAACAGCGGCAGCGGTACCCCGGTCACGGGCATGATCCCGATGGTCATGCCCACGTTCACGAAGATCTGGAACATCAGCATCGCCAAGATGCCGCCGGCGATCACGGTGCCGAACAGGTTCTTGGCCATCGTGAGGATGCGTAACGTGCGCCAGATGAGCAGCGCGTAGAGGGAGAGGACCAAAGCCGCGCCGACGAAGCCGTAGGTCTCGCCCACGACCGCGAAGATGAAGTCGTCCTGCGCCTCCGGGATGAACTGAAACTTGGTCTGCGTGGCCCCGGCCACGCCCCGCCCGGTCTTCTGCCCGGACCCGATCGCGATCAGCGACTGGTTGAGCTGGTAGCAGGTGGTGTCGTTCTGGCCACAGACGCGCGGGGGGTTGATGAAGGTCGTCAGGCGCTCCTTCTGGTAGTTCTTGAGCACGTTGACGCCGATCGCGGGAGCGACCGCCAGCACCAGCACGCCCGCGGTCACGAACAGCGCGGCCAGGGCGGTCAGCTGTTTCCAGCTCGTGCCCCCGAAGAACAGGATGGCCACCGCGATCACCACGTAGACCAGACCCGTTCCCAGGTCCGGCTGCCCGATCACGATCATCGCCCCGAGTAGGGACAGGAGCATGACGCGGGCTGTGGTGCGCCGGTCGTGCAGCGACCGGGATCGCTCGACGAAGAAGCCGGCGAGCGCCAGGATCATCAGGATCTTGCCGAACTCCGAGGGCTGAACCTGGAGGAACGGCAGCGGGATCCAGCGCTGCGCGCCTGTGTTGGGCGCTGCCGGAAAGGCATAGACGAACAGGTTCGAGACGACCATCAGCGCGTAGAAGCCGTAGCGGTACTCGCGCAGCCGCGAGTAGTCGAACCGGCTGATCACAAGCGCCAGCAGCAGTCCCAGACCGGCGTACATGGCCTGGCGCTCGGCGTAGTGGGTGCCCACGGCCCCCTTCAGCGTGACCAGCGAGCAGCCGACCAGGCCCAGCGCCGCCACCAGCAGCAGGGGGTCCATGACCAGCCACTGCCGAATCGTCCGGGGCTTGACCTGCTCCTCTGAGAGCTGGATCGCGGTCATGTCCATCGCGGGCTCACAGGGTGGTGGAGATCCCGCTCTTGTACGCGCCGGGCTTGTTGAAGAACCATTGCGAGAGGATCTGCCGGGCCACGGGCGCCGCGGCCACGTCGCCGAAGCCGCCATTCTCCACCCAGACCGTGACCTCGATCGGCTTGCCGGTGGCGCTGGCGGGCACGAAGCACGAGTACCACGCATAGTCGTGCTCGACCCCGTTCGGGAAGTACTGTGCCGTGCCGGTCTTGCCGTACACCGGCTTGGGGAAGTTCCCCATCACGTCGGCCGAGGTGCCACCGGACTGGGAGGCGGCCTCGCGCAGCCCGGTCCGGATCGTGCTCAGGTACTCGGGGTTGATGGACAGGTGGCGCCTCGGCTTCGGATTGATCCGCTGAAGGATGGTGCCGTTGGCGGACTGGATGTCCTCGCCGACGTGGGGGGTGACGATCGTGCCCCCGTTGGCCAGGGCGGAATACGTGACGGCCAGCTGCAGGGGCGAGACCAGGTCATCGCCCTGGCCGACGGCCGCGTTGACGTTGTCGCCGTAGGTCCAGGGCGTCCCCGTGCCGATCCCGCAGCCGCCCTGCGAGGCCGGATGCTTGTGCCGCCCGTGGTAGGGGCCGGTGGCGTTCTCGCACTCCTTCTCCTGCTGATTCAGGTAGTTCCAGTACCTGGGGGAGGCCATCGCACCCGTCGCCGCGCCAGGCAGGTCGATGCCGGTGGAGCGGCCGATCCCGAACTTCCCAGCCCACTGCTGGAGGGGTCCGCCCTTGATCGAATTGGAGTTCAGGAGGCCACCGAGGTTGTAGAAGAACACGTCGTCGGAGACCTTGATCGCCTGGGTCATGTCGACCACGCCGTTCGCCGCGCCACCAGAGTTCTTGAGGCAGATCGGGCCCTCGTGGTAACAGCCGGTGTCGTCGTAGGTCTCGTAAGGCGTCCATTTGCCCGACTCCAGCGCCGCGGTGGCCGTGATCGGCTTGAACGTCGAGCCCGTGGCGCCGACGCTCTGAATGGCTCGGTTGAGGAGCGGGTCGCCGGTGCTGGGACCGAAGTAGCGGTCGTACTGGGACTGGGTCAGGGGCTTGGTGAACAGGCTCGGGTTGTAGGTGGGAGCCGAGCCCATCGCGTAGATCTGGCCGTTCTGCGGGTCCATGGCGACGAACGCGCCGCCGGTCCCGTTGTTGGTGGCGATCGACCGGGCCAGCGCCTGCTGACCGACCTTCTGGAGCTGCTCGTTGATCGACACCTGGAGGGTCCCACCGGCGGTCGCCTCGGTGGGCTGGGCGTACCCCTTGAACTCGCCCAGCGAGTTGACCTTGACCTTCTCCTTGCCGTCGAAGCCCTGGAGGAAAGTGTTGTACTGATACTCGAGGCCGGACTGGCCGACGTCGTCGGTGTGGGCGATCCCCCTGAAGTGCCTCTGTTTGGTTTCGCAATTGGCCACGGAGTACTTGTTGACGCAGCTGATCGGCCCCACCGTGCCGAGCACCTGAGCCGCCAGGCTCCCCTGCGGGTACTGGCGGATGTACTTCTGGACCACGGCCACGCCGGGGAACTGCACCTGGCGCTCGCCCAGGTAGTACTGGACGTCCTTGCCGACGTTCTCGGCGATCGTCACATCGTCGTAGGGCACGTTGGCCACACCCTGGGCCACAAGGCAGGCGATCCGGGAGAGCCGGAACGTACCGGAGGTGCCGTTGGGCGGCGGGTATTTGCCGTCCACGTGACACTTGGTCGGGCGGTTGGAGACCGACAGCACCGAGGCCAGGCGCCGGTACAGCGCCGCGTCCTGGGCGGGCGGGCGGTCATAGTTGGTGGCCATCTCACTGACCGTGATCGACCTGGGAAGATCCGGCGCCGAGACCTCCACCGCCGGCACCGGCACCGAGACCACCAGCGGCTGGCCCGTGCTGTCGATGATCTCGCCCCGGGGGGCGGGGATCGAGATGTCGCGCAGGGAATTCGTGCTCGCCTGGGCCAGGTACTGCGTCCCGGTCAGCACCTGGAGGAACCACAGGCGGAAGAAGATCACCGCGAACACGATCAGCGCACAGCTGCCCACGATCGCCACGCGCAGGGCGAGCTGGGGGGTCATCGGCGGCGTGCGGTTCTCTTGCATCTGGATCACCGTCCGTACCTCGATACCTGGCCGAGGCGCTCGGAGGGACGATGCAGGGGGCTGAGACCGCCGGTCGTGTAGGCGCGGCGCCGGCGGCGGCGCGGATCCTCGGGCAGCGCCGAGTGCAGGATCCGCCGCACCAGCTCGTAGACGGGCAGCGCGATCAGCGTGTTGACCAGCACGGTGAGGAAGATCTGCTGGAGCAGCAGCAGGCTGATGGGCGCATCCACACCGAGCAGGAACTGGATGATCGCCATCCCCACTCCGGCCACCGCCGTGCCTGCCGCCCCCAGGGCGAGCGGAACCAGGCCGTGGGAGGGGTCGCGCAGTTCCCGCAGGCGCCCTGACCAGTAGCCGATCACGATGAACAGCAGCGAGGTGATGCCGAGCGTCTGGACCAGCGTCAGATCCACCAGCAGCCCGACACCGAATCCGGCGATGGCTCCGGCCATCGACCCGCACAGCAGCCCGATCGAGACGACCACCAGGGGCGTGATGTCGGCCGTCACGCCGAACACCGTGATCTGCGAGACGACCGTCTCCTGGAGGATCACCGCGAAGATCGCCACGATCGCGATCCTCAGCGGGAGCCGCAGGGTTTCGTACTCGACGGCCATCTAGACCGGGCTTCCGATCACGGTTGCGAGCCCTTCTGGGGGGCCGACGCGCCGGGGTGGGTGAGGATCTGGACCCACAACAGGTGCTTGAGGTCGACCGACGGCGTGACCGTGATCTCCTGGTCATTGATCAGCGTGTTCTGATCGGCATTGGATACCTGCCCGATGTGGATCCCGGGCGGGTACAGGTCGTGGATCCTGGGGTCGGTGCTGTCCTTGAAGCCCGCGGTGACCACCAGCTGGCCTTGGTTGATCTGTGCGTGGGGAGGCAGCGACGTGAGCAGCAGCTCGTTCGGATTGCCGATCGCCGGCATCAGCTCCCCTGTGTCACCCGCCGAGTCCTCCACCAGGGCGGCCGCGGCGAACTTGTCGTTGGTGATCTCCCTGACGATGGAGAAGTTGGACCCCACAGACGAGACGTCGCCGACCAGGCCGCCCGGGCCGACCACGGGATCCCCGGCCCGGACGCCGTCGGCCGAGCCCTTGTCCACCTCGATCTGCTCCCACCACACACTGAGATCCCGGCCGGTCACGTCGGCGGTCACCGGGGCGTACGCGTTGAGGTCCGTGACATCCGTGTCCAGCTTGACCACCTTGCGCAGCTGGGCGTTCTGGATCTCGGCGTACTGAGCCGCCGCCAGCTCCTTGGTCAGCTGATGATTCTCCTTGGTCAACCGGGTGACCTGAGACTTGGCCCGGAATGTGCTGGAGAACCATCCGGCCACGTCGCTGACCGGGGAGAGCACCTTGCTGGCGCCGGTCTGGATGGGCGAGAGGACCTCGACGATCCCCCGCTGTACCGCATGCAGCGGGCTGGACTGGGGCGCCCCGAAATAAGCGGTTAGCAGTATCAGGGAAGCGCCGACGAGTAGGCCGAGAACCGCCCGTCTGCGCCTGACTTGCTTGTCATGCACGTGCTCGAGATCTCCAAAGGTCGTCCGCCTGTGAGCAGCTTCAGAAGCTACCGATCAGCGACGGCGCCGGTTGCGTGAATTCTTGCTGGAGCGATGGATGGCCTCGAACTCCTCCAGAGATCGCCCGGATCCCACCGCCACGCACGTCAGCGGTGACTCGGCCAGGTGGGCGGGCATCTGCGTCTCGTGACGCAGCCGCTCCTCCAGCCCCTGCAGCAGTGACCCGCCGCCGGCCAGCATGATGCCGCGGTCCATGATGTCGGAGGCGAGCTCGGGCGGCGTCCGGTCGAGCGTTTCCTTGACCGCGTCGATGATCTGTGAGACGGGCTCCTCGAGCGCGCCGCGGATCTCCTCGCTGGTCAGGACCACGGTCTTGGGCAGCCCGGACACCATGTCCCGGCCGCGGATCTCGGCCTGCACCTCCTCGGGCATGGAAAAGGCGGAGCCGATCTCCAGTTTCACCTCCTCGGCCGTCTGCTGGCCGATCAGCAGCTTGTACTCGCGCTTGACGTAGTTGATGATCGCTTCGTCGAGCTCGTCGCCGCCCACCCGGATCGACTGCGACACGACGATGCCGCCGAGCGAGATGACGGCCACCTCGCTGGTGCCGCCGCCGATGTCCACGACCATCGAGCCGGTCGGCTCGCCCACGGGCAGTCCGGCGCCGATCGCGGCGGCCATCGGCTCCTCGATCAGGTAGGCCTGGCGCGCGCCGGCCGACAGGCAGGCCTCCTCCACTGCGCGCTTCTCCACGCCGGTCACCCCGCTGGGCACGCAGACCACCACGCGGGGGTGGGCCCACCGGTTCTGGTGGACCTTCTGGATGAAGTGCCTGAGCATCTCCTCGGTCACCTCGAAGTCGGCGATCACGCCGTCCTTGAGAGGCCGGATGGCCGAGATCGTGCCCGGGGTCCGCCCGAGCATCCGCTTGGCCTCGATGCCGACGGCATGCACCTCGCCCGTGCGGGAGTCCACCGCCACCACGCTGGGCTCGGACAGCACGATGCCGCGGCCGCGGACGTACACGAGGGTGTTGGCGGTGCCGAGGTCGACTGCCATGTCGCGGCCGCCGAAGCCGGTTAGGTACGTAAAAAAGCCCATTGAAGAAACGAAGACAGGAGGGGATGGACGGCCTGCAAGGGTGGGCTGGCCACCGTCGTGTTGCCAGATCCGTCCGCGGCTGAGTGTATCCGAACGCCGACCCGCTTCTCCGCCCGGCTCGGCAAAAAAATGGCTGGAAAGCGCAAGGAGTCCGTAGGGCGAGGGAATAAGGCAGGTTCTGATCCAATCAACCCTGGCGCAACAACCCTGGCTCCAGGTCAAGCAGCGCGTTCATGGGCAACCCGACGACGTTCAGGTAGTCGCCATGGATGCTCGCCACGAGCACAGCGCCCCGGCCCTGTATGGCGTAACCGCCGGCTCGTCCCCGCCACTCCTCGCTGTCCAGATACCAGGCCAGGCGCGCGTCCTCGAGCGGGCGGAAGCTGACGCTCGTCACAACAGTCGCCTGCCGAGCCTGCCCGCTCCCCATCAGGCAGATGCCGCTGATCACCCGATGCTCGCGGGCGGCCAGGGCGCGAAGCGTCCTCTCGGCCTCCGGACGGTCGGCGGGCTTGCCGTACAGGCGGCCATCCAGGCTCACCACCGTATCCACCCCCAGCACGAGCTCCTCCGGGCGCTGATCGGCGACGGCGCCGGCCTTTCGCCGGGCGTTCTCCAGCGCCACCGCCTCACCGGACCCCTCGTCGATCTCCTCCACGCCGGACACCACAACCTCGAAGGCGATGCCCAGCCCTTCGAGGATCGCTCGCCGCTGGGGCGAGCCCGAGGCGAGGATCAGAGGTCTGGGAAGAACAGCGAGACCTCCCGTGTGGCGGACTCAGGGGAGTCGGAGCCGTGCACCATGTTCTGGCCGACGGCGACGGCGAGGTCCCCCCGGATCGACCCGGGGGCGGCCTGGAGCGGGTTGGTCGCGCCGATGACCTGGCGGGCCGCCGCCACCGCGGACTCCCCCTGGAGGACCATCGCCACGAGCGGGCCGGAGGTGATGAACTCCACCAGTTCGTCGAAGAACGGCTTGCCCTCGTGCTCGGCGTAGTGCCGGGTCGCAAGATCTCGATGCATCGTCATCTGCTTGAGTGCGACCAGCTTGAGTCCCTTGCGCTCGAACCGGCCGATGATCTCGCCGGTCAGGTTACGGGCGAAGGCGTCGGGCTTGACGAGGATGAGCGTGCGCTCCATACGGCGGTTTCTCCTTGGAGTAGGCGGCCCGGTTCGGGCCCGGGCGCAAGAATTCAGATCAGGTCAGACGGCGGCCGGCCGACCACGGTCTGCTCGGATGAGCGCCCGCCCATCGACTGCTCGCTGGACCGTGAGGCGACGGTCGGTTCGCTGGGACGAGCCCCAACCGGAGCGTCCGCCCCGGCCTCGCGGCGCCGGCGGGCGCGGCGCGGCACCGGCGAACTTCCCACCTCGGCCTCGCAGAACGGGCAGAGCTTCCACTGCGGATCCAGCGGCTTGCCACAGTTGGCACACGGATCCTTCAGCTTGCGCAGGCAGTTCGGGCAGCGCAGGAAGTCTCTCTCCACGTCGTGGTCGCAGTACGGGCATGTGTGGATGCCCAGCTCAGCCAGGCGGGCCTCGGCGGCCTGGATCTCCAGCTCGCGCTCGTGGACGTCGTCCAGGTACTCGGGCGGCCGCACGATCATGTAGATGATCGTCCCCACGAACGGGAACAGCGAGGCCGCTGTGGCGCAGCCGACGAGCATCGGGTCGGCGATGCGGCGCCGGGCGTCCGAGTAGGTCCAGTACACCAGGGCCAGCCAGATGACCACCAGGAACAGGATGATCAGGTCAACCACGAGACTGACCGTGCTATTGGTGATGCCGAAGACGCCGGGGGCGAGCATGTGAGTGCGCGAGTTTAGTGGTCAGGAGGTTGACATTGCGCTAGCGGTCACCGCTGAAATGCGCCTCGGGTTTGAAATTCGGTGCCGCCAGGGGAATGCCTGCAAGATCTGGATCGCCTTAGAAAACGGGGCCGGAAAGGTGCGCGCCGAGGCCACCTATACCCGTTTTCACAGGAAAAGCCGCCCGAAGATATAGCCAACCGCGAAGAACACGAGGATCGTGACGGCCACGCTGATCGCCACGAGCCTGACCATGCTGAGGAAGCTGGGGCGCGTGTCTCGGTCGTCATCCATCGCGTTTACGGCGGGGCCGCTGCGCCAGTTCATAGCATCGATGCCCGCCGCCCGGCGCCGCGATCCCCGCCCGCCAGCAGGTCGGAGATCAGGTAGATGGATCCGGTGGCCACGACGACGCCGTCAGGGCCGGCCAGCTCGCGCGCCTGCGCCAGCGCGACCAGCGGGTCGCGCACCACCTCCGCGTGAAGGTCTCCGGAGCCCGCGACCTGGCCGGCCAGGGACAGCAGCGTGGGCGGCGGCAGGGCCCGGGGGTTCCGGCAGCTGGTGAGCACCAGGACGCTCGACAGCGGGGCCAGCGTGCGCAGCATCCCGGCGGCATCCTTGTCGTCCAGGATCGACACCACGGACACCACCCGCCGCCGGCCCGCGACCTCGGGGAGCGACTCGGCGAGCGCGGCGATCCCGTCCGGGTTGTGCGCGCCGTCGAGCAGCGTCAGCGGATCCTCGCCCACCACCTGCAGGCGCCCGGGAACGTGAATCTCCGCGGCGGCGGCGGCCACGGCGCGCTCGTCCAGCGAACCGAGAAACGCCTCGGCAGCCGCCCGGGCCACAGCGAAGTTCCGCCGCTGGAAGCTCCCCAGCGCGGCCACCGGCACTCCCGGATCTGACCCGGCCTGCACGATCCGCGCTCCGCGCAGCCCGGCGACCTCCTCGGCCACGGCGGCCGCGTCCGGATGCATGTCCGGCCCCAGCACGAGCGTCGCTCCGGACTGGATCACGTCGAGCTTCTCGCGGGCGATCGCCTCCACGGTCGGTCCCAGCCAGCGCGTGTGCTCGAGGCCCACGCTGGTCAGCACCTGGACCTTGGACGGGATCACGCTGGTGGCGTCGTAACGCCCGCCCAGTCCCGCCTCGATCACCGCCACCTGCACCCCGCGGCGGGCCAGCTCGGAGTAGGCGGCGGCCGTCAGCAGCTCGAACTGCGTGACCTGGTCGTCCTCCCCGGCCGTCCGGTTGACCACCTCGGCGGCGTGTAGCGCCCGTTCGATCGCCGCCGCGAACTCGGGCGCCGTCAGATCCTGATCCTCCACGCGGATGCGCTCGGAGTACGAGACGAGATGGGGCGACAAGTAGGCGCCCACATGCAGCCCGTGGTGGCGGAGGATGGCGGCGATCATCCGCGTCGTCGAAGACTTGCCGTTGGTGCCGACCACGTGGATCGACTCGAACGTCCGCTCCGGGTGTCCGAGGGCCGTCATCAGCCGGCGCATGCGCTCCAGCCCGAAGTGCATGCCGAACAGCTCCAGGGACAGGAGCCTCTCCTCCGCTTGCGCCGGAGTCAGCGGGCTCACAGCGCCTCCAGCTCCGTCTTGAGCGCGGCGAGCTTGTCACGCTCGCCCTGGACCACCTGGGCCGGGGCCTTGTGCACGAAGCCCGGATTGTCGAGCTTGCGCTGCGCCCGCTCGATCTCCGCGGTCAGCTCAGCCCGCTTGGCCGACTGCTTGCGCTCGGCGGCGCCCACGTCGACGTGCTCGGAGGCGAGGATCTCCACGGCCCCGCGGGGGACCGGCACGGCCGCCACCGCGGCGACATCCGAACCGCCGTTGGACCCGTCCAGCTCCAGCCGCGTCAGCCGGGCCAGCTGACCCTCCAGCTCTGTGTAGCCGGAGGCGGCGAGCCGGGCCGGAAGCACGGCCGAGGGCCTGACCTCCGCCGAATCGCGCCAGGCCCGCACCGCCTGCACGGCGGTGATCGCGTCGGCCAGCGCCGCCTCGGCCTGCTCGTCGCGCTCCCCGGGGAAGCCGGGGTCGACCCGGCCGGCCAGCAGGCCCTCGGCCCCCGGGATGTAGGAGTAGATCTCCTCGGTCACGAACGGGATCAGTGGGTGGGCCATGGCCAGCGTCTCGGTGAGCACGTGCAGGAGGGTGGCCGCGGTGTCGGCGTCGCCCTCGTACAGCCGCGGCTTGACCAGCTCCAGGTACCAGTCGCACAGCTCGCCGTACACGAAGTCGTAGAGCTCGAGGGCGGCGCGGGCGAAGTCATAGCGCTCGATCCGCCCCCCCACCTCCTGGCGGGCGCGCGCCAGGCGCGAGAGGATCCAGCGATCCTCGACGGTCTTTGGCCGCACGTCGGCCCGCACCCCGGGATCGACTCGCAGGAGGATCAGCCGCGAGGCGTTCCACAGCTTGTTGGTCAGCTGCTGGCCCTGGGCCACCTTGTCCTCGCTGAAGCGGACGTCCTGGCCGCTGGACATCACGAGCAGGCCCCAGCGCACGGCGTCTGAGCCATACGCTGGAAAAGTCCCTCCGGTCTCAAAGACCGGAGGGCGCTCGCCACCGTTGATCAATTCCAGCGGATCGATCCCCGTGCCCAGCGACTTGGACATGCGCCGCCCGTCCGGCGCCTGGATGATCGAGGTGATGTGTACGTCGGAGAACGGGACCTCCCCCATGAACTCCAGGCCCTGCATGACCATCCGGGCCACCCACAGGAAGATGATGTCGCGCCCGGTGACCAGCGCGTCGGTGGGATAGAACGCCTTCAGCTCCGACGTCTGCTCGGGCCAGCCGAGCGTGGCGAACGGCCACAGGGCGCTGGAGAACCAGGTGTCCAGCACGTCCGGGTCGCGCTCCCAGCCCTCGCCGTCGGGTGGCTCGGTCCCCACGTGGGTGTCCCCATCGCGATACCAGACCGGGATCTGATGGCCCCACCACAGCTGACGGGAGATGCACCAGGGGCGGATGTTCTCCATCCAGTCCAGGTACACCTTGGCCCAGCGCTGGGGGAAGAAGCGCACGCGCCCGGACCTGACCGCCTCGATCGCCGGCTTGGCCAGCTCGTCCATGCGCATGAACCATTGGAGGCTGATCAGCGGCTCCACGCGTTCACCGGAGCGGTGGCTGAACGGAACCGTGTGGTCGTAGGACTCGATCCGGGAAACCAGGCCCTGCTCACGCAGCTCGGCCACCACCCCGTCCTGGGCTTCGGCGACGGTCATGCCGGCGAACCGCTCGGGCGCCTCGTCGGTGATCCGCCCGTCCTCCCCGATCACGCTGGGATGCGGCAGGCCGTGGCGCCGGCCGATCTCGAAGTCGTTGGGGTCGTGCCCCGGGGTGATCTTCAGGGCGCCGGTGCCGAAGTCGGTCTTCACGTAGTCATCGGCGATGATCCTCAGCCTGCGTCCGACCAGGGGCAGGATCGCCGTCTCGCCGATCAGCCGGCGGTAGCGCTCGTCTTGCGGATTGACGGCGATCGCGACATCGGCCAGCATCGTCTCGGGACGAACCGTCGCCACGGTGATCGCGCCGGAGCCCGACTCCAGCGGGTAATCGACGTAGTACAGGGTGTCGGTGACCTCGCGGTCCTCCACCTCCAGGTCGGAGATCGCCGAGCGCGACCCCGGGTCCCAGTTGACCATGTACCGGTCCCGGTAGATGTAGCCCTTCTCGTAGAGGTCGACGAACACCTTGAGCACCGCGTCCGCGTAGGCGGGATCGAGCGTGAAGCGCTCCTCCTGGTAGTCACAGGACGCGCCCAGGCGCTTGAGCTGCTCGACGATCTGGTAGCCGTAGCGCTCGCGCCACGCCCACACGCGGGCCACGAACTGGTCGCGCCCGAGCTCCTCCCGACTGGTCCCGAGCGATTTCAGTTCCCGCTCGACCTGAGTCTGGGTGGCGATCCCGGCGTGGTCGGTCCCGAAGATCCACTTGGTTCGCCTGCCCTTGGCCCGCGCGCGGCGGACCAGGCAATCCTGCACCGAGTTGTTGAGCGCGTGGCCCATGTGCAGAACGCCGGTGACGTTGGGCGGCGGGATCGCGATCGAGTAGTTCTCGGCGGCGGTCCCCTCGGGCTCCGGGTGGAAAATGCCCGATTCAAGCCACCGATCGACGATCCGGGGCTCCACCTCGGAGGGGTTGTAACGGGTCTTCTGCTCCAGGTCAGACACGGAAGAGCCAGTCTAGGGGCGAGGTCCGCAATCGCCGGCGGCGCAATGTCGGAGTCCGACCGGACGATCGAGTGTTCGGTTAGTCGGCCCTCCTCCTCAGAGCTCCGCTGTAGGTTCTCGCTTGCGAGTCCAGGCGCACAGTGAAAATATCCCGCTGCTTGCACTGAGTTCAAGCAGGGACCGGAACCCAATTTCAAATCATGGGAGGAACCATGGGTTCAGACCTCACTGCGCGCCGCTTGCCGATCGGCACGGTGGGCAGGCTGGTCCTGGTGGCCATGTCGATCCTTGCGCTAGTCGGCGCTTCAACCGCCAGCGCGCATCGGTCGACCAGAACACACAGGGCATCGCGAACGCACACGGCGGCCAAGGCCCACAAGACACGCAGGCACCATCGCAAGGGGGCCGCGACGAAGGGAGCAGCGCCGCTGGCTCTCCAGGTGCCGCGCAGCGCCGTGACCAAGCACGACGATTCGGCCACAGCCTGCACATTGCCGGACGGGACTCCGGTCAACTACTTCCACTGCTACACCCCGGAGGACATTCGCAGCTTCTACGGCGTGAACGACGTCGCCCCCCTGAGCTCGGGTCCGCCCGCGGTCCCCAACTACGGTCAGGGCCAGACGATCGTCCTGGTGGATGCCTACGGCAGCCCGACGGCGAAGTCGGATCTACAGGCCTTCCACAACCAGTTCTTCGGAGCGCTGCCGTCTCCCGACTTCCAGCAGGTCTTCCCGCAGGGCAACCCGCAGTACCACAACACCTGCACCAGCAGCAAGGGCCTGTCGGGGCCGTGTGCTGCAGCCAATTGGTCCGGCGAGGCCACGCTCGACATCGAGTGGGCCTACTCGATCGCGCCCGAGGCGCACATCATCCTGCTGGCCGTGCCTCCCGCTGAGACCTTGGGGGTCCAGGGCTTCCCGAACCTGTTCAAGGCGATCTCGCACGAGATCGACGTGACTCCGGCCGGCACGATGTTCTCGATGTCGTTCGCGGTCACCGAGCCGACGTTCGGCGGCGCTGCGGCCACCCAGACCGCGGCGTTCGACAAGGTGTTCCAGAAGGGCCTGGCCAGGGACGACAACTTCTTCGGGGCGGCCGGCGACTATGGCAGCTATAACGCCAGCAAGCAGAAGAAGGAGGGTGTGTCGTATCAGTACCCGACCGTCGAGTGGCCGGCCAGCTCTCCGTATGTGGTGGGCGTGGGTGGCACCCAGGTGCAGGACGGCTGGACCTGGGATCCGAGCAGCAACGACGCGTTCACGTCGAGCGGCGATTTCAACCCGGATTACTGGAACTCCATGCCGGGTGGGACCAGCCAGGCGGTCTGGAACGAGTCCTGGGCGCCGATCGCCACCGGTGGGGGCGCCAGCAGCATCTACTCCCGGCCGTCGTGGCAGCAGGATCTCGGCACGACCTACGGGGACCATCGCCTGGTGCCTGACACCGCCTGGAACGCGGCCGTGAACGGCGGCGTCGACGTGTACATCACGGCCTACCCGCAGTTCAACTGCGGCAACTCGACCGGCTGCTGGACGATCTACGGAGGGACCTCCGCGGCCACTCCGCAGACCGCGGCGCTGACGGCGCTGGCCAATGCGGCGCGGGCCCACGAGACCCCGAGCAAGGGACCGATCGGGTTCCTCGATCCGATCCTGTATCAGGACGGCGTCGGGGCGAATGACTACTCCGACATCGTGCCCCAGCACTACGGCAGCGCTCCTGCGAGCTTCGCCGGCAGCGAGGTCGGGGTGAGCGGCCCGGTGTACAAGTCGGTCGGCGACCTGCAGGACAACCAGCTGTGGGGGGTGCCGGTGGCCGGCTACCCGACCACGTCCGGCTACGACGCTACGACGGGATGGGGCACCCCTGAGGCGGCGCAGTTCGTCGCCGCGCTGGCGTCACAGTAGGTCAGTCGGCAGGTTCATGGGCGGCGGTGCGAGATGGCGCCGCCGCCCGGGACCGGCCTCAGGCGGCTGCTTCGCCCTCTTCCTCGGGAGCCGCCACGGTGACGAGCGTCGGGGAGACTCCCTTCTCGATCGTCTCTCGCGTGACCACGCACTTCTTGACGTCCCGCCGGGAGGGCAGCTCGAACTGCACCTCGAGCAGAACCTCCTCGATGATCGAGCGCAGCCCGCGGGCGCCGGTCTCCCGCTCCAGGGCCCGGTCGGCCACGCAGTGCAGCGCCTCGTCGGCGAACACCAGCTCGATCCCATCGAACTGAAAGAAGCGCTGGAACTGCTTGACCAGCGCATTGCGCGGCTCGGTGAGGATCTTCATCAGCTCGTCTCTGGAGAGCTGGTGGATCGCGCTCATCACCGGCAGCCGTCCGATGAACTCGGGGATCAGGCCGTACTGGATCAGGTCCTCGGGGAGGCAGTGCTCGAAGATCTCACCGGTGTCGCGCTGCTCCTTGGATTGGATCGCCGCGCCGAAGCCGACTCCCTGGTGGCCGATGCGCCGCTCGATCACGCGGTCGAGGTTGGCGAACGCCCCGCCGCAGATGAAGAGCACGTTGGTGGTGTCAATCGAGAGGAACTCCTGGTGGGGATGCTTGCGCCCGCCCTGCGGCGGCACGGAGGCGGTCGTTCCCTCGAGGATCTTCAGCAGCGCCTGCTGGACTCCCTCGCCCGAGACGTCGCGGGTGATCGACGGGTTGTCCGCCTTGCGGGCGATCTTGTCGACCTCGTCGATGTAGATGATCCCTGTCTCGGCCTTCTTGACGTCGTAATCGGCGGCCTGGATCAGCTTGAGGAGGATGTTCTCGACGTCCTCGCCGACATAACCGGCCTCGGTGAGCGCGGTGGCGTCGGCGATGGCGAAGGGGACGTTGAGGATCTTGGCCAGCGTCTGGGCGAGGAGGGTCTTGCCGCAGCCGGTGGGACCGAGGAGCAGGATGTTGGACTTCTGCAGCTCGATGTCGTTCTCATCGGACTGCATCATCTGAACGCGTTTGTAGTGGTTGTAGACGGCCACGCTGAGCGACCGCTTGGACTGCTCCTGGCCCACCACATACTCGTTCAGGACGTCGTAGATCTCCCGCGGCTTGGGGAGGTTCTCGATGTCGAAGCTCGGCGGAGCGGTCAGCTCCTCGTCGATGATCTCGTTGCAGAGATCGATGCACTCGTCGCAGATGTAGACGCCGGGACCGGCGATGAGCTTCTTGACTTGCCGTTGGGACTTCCCGCAGAAGCTGCAGAGA
>DASZMP010000072.1:0-6536 GCA_035551795.1 Solirubrobacteraceae bacterium
GTGGAGGCGCTGCCGCAGCCGGCCAGTCCGCAGCCGAGCGCGGCAACCAGCACGGCCACCAATCCCTGTCGCTTGGAGGTCATCGCGGAGCGAGGGTAGCGAGTCAGATGAAGAAGAGCGTTTGGCTCTGCTGCGGCCGACTTACCGGTTCGGCCGCAGCGCCCCGCGCCGGCTCAGCCCGCGATGCGCTCCAGGACGTCGGCGTCGACGTCGTAGTTGGCGTGCACGGCCGAGACATCGTCGTTGTCCTCGAGGGCATCGATCAGCCTCAGCAGCTTGGTGGCGTCAGCCTCCTCCAGAGGGACACGGGACTTGGGGCGCTGGGTCAGCTCGACGCTGTCGAGCTCCACGTGAGCGTCCTCGAGCGCCTGGCGGACGGTGGTCAGGTCGCTGGGCGCCGTGATCACCTCGAAGACGTCCTCGTCCTCGACGATGTCCTCGGCGCCGGCGTCGATCGCCGGGATCAGATCGTCCTCGCCGTAGCGGTTGCCGTCCACGACGATCACGCCCTGCTTGTCGAACAGGTAGCCGACCGAACCCGGCTCGCCCAGGCTGCCCCCATGCTTGCCCAGCAGATGGCGCATGTCGGCACCCGTGCGGTTGCGGTTATCGGTGAGCGCCTCGATCAGCAGGGCCACGCCGCCGGGGCCGTAGCCCTCGTAGAGCACGGTCTCGAAGCTGTCGGCGTCAAGGCCCTCGCCGGTGCCCTTGTGGATGGCGCGCTCGATGTTGTCCTTGGGCATCGAGGCGTCGCGGGCCTTCTGGATGGCCAGGGCCAGGGACGGATTGCCCTCAGGGTCCCCCCCACCCTCGCGGGCGGCGACGGTGACCGCCCGGGTGAGCTTGGTGAAGTGCTGGCCACGGCGGGCGTCGACGACCGCCTTCTTGTGCTTGATCGAGGCCCATTTCGAATGTCCGGACACAGGACCTAGTTTAGTCGCGGGGTAGCATCCGGCCCTGATGAGTGCTCTCAGCGAAGGGGTCTTCAAGGCCTACGACATCCGCGGCAAGTACGGCGAGGAGCTCGATGCCGACGCGGCCTACCGGATCGGGCGGGCGTTTGCCCGGGTGATAGGGGATCTGGAGGGAAAGCCGGTCGGCGATCTGCGGCTGGGCCTGGGGCGCGACATGCGTCTGACCGCCGAGGAGATGTCCTGCGCGTATTCGCGCGGCATGTCCGACGAGGGCGCCACCGTCCTGGACGCCGGGATGGTGGGGACCGAGATGCTCTACTTCCTGGTCGGCTCGCGCGACCTGGACGGCGGGCTGATGTGCACGGCCTCGCACAATCCCAAGGCCTACACGGGGGTCAAGCTGGTGAGGCGGGGCGCGCTGGCGCTGTCCGGGGACTCCGGGATCGGCGAAGTGCGGGATCTGGTGCTGGGTGGCCTGGACGAGGATCCGCCTGGAGGTGGCGCGCTGGAGCAGGTCGACGTGTTCGGCGAGTTCCAGGATGCGGCGCTGCAAGTCATCGACCCGGCCGCCGTCAAGCCGCTGAAGGTGGTCGTGGACGGGGGCAACGGGATGGCGGGTCCGATGGTGGGGCCGCTGCTGGACCGGCTGGGCCTGGATCTGGAGGAGGCCTACTGGACCCCCAACGGGGAGTTCCCCGACCACGAGCCAAATCCGCTGCTCCCTGAGAACCGCGAGTTCATCATGAGCGAGGTGGTCAGCCGGGGCGCCGATCTCGGCATCGCCTGGGATGGCGACGCCGACCGGTGCTTCTTCATCGACGACACCGGCGCGTTCGTGGACGGCGACTTTCTCACCGCGCTGCTGTCCGAGTCGATGCTGCAGAAGAATCCGCCCCCACCCACCCCAACGATCCTGTACGACGTGCGGGCCAGCTGGGCGGTGCCGGAGCTGATCGAGCGCCTGGGCGGCCGCGCCCTGATCAACCGGGTGGGCCACGCGTACTTCAAATCACGGATGCGCGAGGAGAACGGGGTGTTCGGCGGCGAGGTGTCCGGGCACTACTACTTCCGAGACTTCTACTGCGCGGACTCGGGGACGCTGCCGGCGCTGCTGATCCTGGAGCAGCTGTCGAACTCCGGCAAGCGGATGTCGGAGCTGCTTGAGCCCTACCGGTCCAAGTACTTCATCTCGGGGGAGATCAACTCCGAGGTGAGCGATCCGCAGGCCAAGCTCGAGGAGCTGGCCAGGCACTATGCGGATGCCGATCAGAGCCGGCTGGACGGGATCTCGATCAACTACGAGGACTGGCACTTCAACGTGCGGCCCTCCAACACCGAGCCGCTGCTGCGCCTGTGCCTCGAGTCACTGAAATCGCGCGAGGACATGGAACGCCGCCGTGACGAGGTCCTGGCGCTGATCCGGGCGTGAGCCAGCCCGGGGCCGAGCCGCTGGCTGATCAGGCGGCGGCCGCCGGCATCCATCGCCTGGCGATTCCCACCCCCTTCCTGGTCGGGCGGGTCAACTGCTATCTGATCCTCGACGACCCGCTGACGCTGGTCGACACCGGCCCCAACTCGGGTACCTCGCTGGACCAGCTGGAGCAGGCGCTTTCGCGGTTCGATGTCCGGGTGGAGGACCTTGAGCGGGTCGTCCTGACCCACCAGCACATGGACCACGTGGGGCTGATGCACATCATCGCTCGCCGCTCGGGCGCCGAGGTGGCCGCGTTCGCCCCGCTGCAGGCGTGGCTCGCCGACTACTCCGCCCAGGCTGCCGCCGACGACCAGTACGCCCAGGCCGTGATGCGCCGCCACGGGGTTCCGGAGGACCTGTCGATCGTGCTGGCGGCGATGAGCGCCGCCTTCCGGGCCTACGGGTCGGTGGCCCAGGTCACGCGGCCGCTGGCCGAGGGTGAAGTCCTGGAGTTCCGCGACCGGCGCTGGATGGTCCTGCACCGGCCCGGCCACAGCCCGTCCGACACGGTGTTCTGGGATGCCGAGCGCCAGCTGCTGATGGCGGGGGACCATCTGCTCGGGCACATCTCCTCAAACCCGCTGATCGCCCGGCCGCTCGGCGGGGGCGAACCGGATGAGCGGCCGCGCCCTCTGCTGGATTACCTCGAGTCGATGCGGCAGACCAGAGAGATGCCGGTGGTCCTGACGCTGCCCGGACATGGAGACCCGGTGACCGACCACGCCGGGTTGATCGACGAGCGGATGCGCATGACCGAGCGGCGGGCGGCCAAGATCCTCCGGCTGCTGGAGGAGGCAAGCCGGCCGCTCAGCGCGCACCAGCTGGCCGTGCTGATGTGGGGAAACGTCGCGGTCAGCCAGGCGTTCCTCACCCTCTCGGAGGTGCTGGGGCACCTCGACGTGCTCCTGACCCGCGACGCGGTGGTGGAGGACTACGACGGGGAGAGCTCTGTCTTCCGGCTGGCTTGAGCCGGGGGCTCAGGTCGAGCTCGCGCCGGTGCCCGCGACCAGCGGCGACACGGTCGCCTTGCCGTCGCAGAACGAGATCGCCTCAGGCATCGAGGTCTTCATCGTGGCCGAGTCATCGGGCGCGATCACCTGCAGCCCGTAGGCGTTGGCGCAGTCGCTCTGGCTCGAGCCCACGTCTGAGGTGACCATCCGGAAGCTGGCCTCCTGGCCCGGGGCCAGGGTGATGGCGGACTCGGAAAGATGACCGGCGAAGTCGATCGTCGTGCGGGTGGCGTCGGTGGTCAGCAGCGCGCCGGACTTGCTCAGGAACGCGACCCCCGGGTACCCGTAGGTGTGGCAGCTGGCGGAGCCGGTGTTCTTGAGCACGAAGGCCATCACCACGTGACCGGTGGCACCGTTGGAGTTGAGGAAGACCGGGGTCAGGTCGGCGGCTGTGCACGCCGATCCCGCTACCGGCACACCGCCGGAGTTGCTGGTGGTGGTCGTGGTCTGCGCTGTCGTGGACGTGGTGGTCGCCGTCTGAGTGGTCGTAGCGGACGTGCTGGCCGTCGCGGCCTGTCCCGAACCGGTGGAGGCTTGCTTGTGAGAGGTCGTGGCTGCGCTGTTCGAGCCGCCGCAGCCGGCCACGGCGAGCGCCAGCGCCGCCAGCAGCGCTGCGGTCAGGGTTCGGGTACGGGTCATGGAGGGGGTTTCGCTCTGTGGGGGTGCGGATCCTTCTCGGGATATACGGTAGAGGCCGTGGCGGATCTCGAGCCCGACATCCAGCGGATTGGTCGCGAGCTGGCCGCCGCGTTCCCCTCCGCCGCGCGGCACCCGCTGCGCTCGGTGGACGCCCGGGCGATGGACCTGGCCTCCTCGGACGCGGAGCTCAAGGCGGCGCTGTTCCGGTTCGTGGACGTCGCCCCGGCCTGCCGCTCGATGGACGATCTGGCCCGCCACCTGACGAGCTTCCTGGAGGAGGTGGATGACCGCCCGATGCCGATCGCGGCGGCGATGCGGATCGCCGAGAGCCGCGCCGGAAGGACGGCGCTGGGCGCGGCAGCGGCTCGCGGTGTACGCCACATGGCCCACCGGTTCATCGTCGGCGAGTCGCTCCGTCACGCGGGCGGGACGCTGGGCCGGCTCTGGGATCGCGGAATCGCCTGCTCGGTGGACCTCCTCGGCGAGGCCACGGTGACCCCGGGGGAGGCCGACGCCTACGCCGCCCGGTGCGCCGACACCCTGCGCGAGCTGACCGAGCTCACCTCGAGATGGCCGGATCGGCCGGTGCTGGAACAGGACTCGAGCGGACCCCTCCCCCGGGCCAACGTGTCCGTCAAGGTCTCGGCCCTGACCCCGCTGCTCCGGCCGGACGCGCCGGAGCTCGGCCGGGAGGATGCCGGCCGGAGGCTGCGGCCGCTGCTCCGCCTGGGCCGTGAGCTCGGCGCTCACGTCCACATCGACATGGAGTCGCTGGACTCCCGCGAGGCGGTCCTCGGACTGGTCCTGGAGCTCCTGTCGGATCCGGAGTTCGCCGACGGCCCGTCGTCGGGCCTGGTCGTCCAGGCCTACCTACGCGACAGCGGAGACCTGGTCGACACGGTGCTGGACTTCGCCGCCTCCAGCGGGCGCCGCCGGCCCCTGCAGATTCGCCTGGTCAAGGGCGCCTACTGGGATCACGAGCTGGTGGAGGCCCGCCAGCACGGCTGGGAGACACCGGTGTTCGAGTCCAAGGCCGACAGCGACCGCAACTTCGAGGCGCTCACCCGCCGGCTGCTCGACGCGCGCCCGGCTGTCCGGGTGGCGGTGGCCTCGCACAACCTCCGCTCGGTGGCTCACGCAATCGCCTACAACCGGAAGAGCGGCGGTGCCGACCAGGATCTGGAAGTCCAGGTCCTGCGGGGGCTTGGTGACGAGCTGGCCGATGCCGCGGCCTCGCTCGGTCTGCGGGTGCGGGCGTACTGCCCGATCGGCAACCTCGTGGCCGGGATGGCTTACCTGGTCCGGCGCCTGCTGGAGAACACCAGCAACGACTCCTTCCTGCACGCGCAGGCGCGCGGCACTGATCTGGATGAGCTGCTCGCCGCGCCGTGAGTAACGTCGTCTCTGTGAGCGAGCTGCCCGAATTCCGCAACGAGCCGATCCTGGAGCTGCGCCGGGCCCCCGTGCGCGCCAGTCTGACGGAGGCGCTGGGCACGCTGGAGGCCAAGCTGCCGCTCCAGGTGCCCGTCCTGATCGGCGGCGACACCCGCGCCGGCGAGGAGCTCCTGTCCACCGATCCGGGCTCGCCGCAGCGCGTCGTGGCCCGCTGTGCCGTGGCGTCGCCGGGCGACGTGGACCGGGCGGTGCAGGTGGCAGGCGAAGCGTACGCAGGCTGGTCGGCCCGTCCGGCCGCCGACCGGGCCCAGGCGCTGCTCGGCGCGGCCGCCTGGATGCGGGAGCGGCGGATCGAGCTGGCCGCCCTGGCCGTGCGTGAGTGCGCCAAGCCGTGGCCCGAAGCCGACGGCGACGTGTGCGAGGCGATCGACTTCCTCGAGTTCTACGCCCGCCAGGCACTTGATCTGGAGCGCCCGCGTCCGGTCATGCAGGTGGCGGGCGAGCGCAACGAGATGCGCTACGTGGCTCGCGGTGTGGCGGCCGTCATCTCGCCCTGGAACTTCCCCCTGGCGATCGCCTGCGGGATGACCGCAGGGGCCCTGGCCGCCGGCAACGCCGTGGTGTTCAAGCCGGCCGAGCAGTCACCCGGCTGCGGGCTGGCCGTGGTCCGGGCGCTGCGGGCCGGAGGCGTACCCGCCGAGGTGCTGGCACTGCTGCCCGGCGAGGGCGACGTGGGTGCGGCTCTGGTCCGTCATCCCGGGGTGCACACGATCGCCTTCACAGGCTCGCAGCCGGTGGGGCTGGAGATCATGCGGGCGGCCGCCGAGATGGCACCCGGCCAGAACCACATCAAGCGGGTGATCGCCGAGCTCGGCGGCAAGAACTGCATGATCGTGGCTGCCGACGCCGACCTGGACGAGGCGGTGCCGGCGATCATCTACTCGGCGTTCGCCTACGCCGGGCAGAAGTGCTCGGCCGCCGCCCGGGTGCTGGCCGCTCGGGAGATCGCCGAGCCGCTGACCGAGCGCCTGGCCGGCGCGGCCCGGGTGCTCGTGGTCGGTCAGGCCGACTCGCTGGAGACGCAGGTGCCGCCGCTGATCGAGG
>DASZMP010000073.1:0-40506 GCA_035551795.1 Solirubrobacteraceae bacterium
TGCCGGCGCGCGCCGTCCCGGTCGGGGAACGGCGGCGGCACGGGGCGCCCGGTGACCCGGTAGCGCGCCCCGTCGCGGCCGGGCATGGGGAAGGCCAGACACACCCGCTGGGCCAGCGGTGCCAGGAGGCGGTTGGTCAGCCCCAGGTGGCTGTCGGCCTCGCTGAGAACGAGCGGCGTGTGGCGGAGCAGCGCGGCCAGTGAGACCGGTCCGGACACGTAACCCCCGGCCCCCAGCACGCCCGCGGGTTGGAGGTCGTGCAACAGGCGCAGCGCACCGCCGACGGCGCGGGCGTCGATTCCCAGGGCCCGGGCGCCAGCAACGGGGTGCCTGCGTGGAAGCGGCACCATCCGCAGCGGATGCAGCGCGTAGCCGGCCTCGGGCACCAGCGTGGCCTCGGCGCGCTCGCCGCCGACGAAGTGGACCTCGGCGCCGTCAGCTCGCAGCGCGTCGGCGACCGCCAGAGCCGGCACCACGTGACCGGCGGTCCCGCCCGCGCCGATCACGATCCGCGTCCCGGTCACCGTCCGACCGTCCCCGGCTGCCCGTCGCCTCGCCGCCGTCGACGGCGCGCAGCGATCGGGCCGGTGGCCGGGAGATGTTGAGCAGCAGTCCCACCGAGGCCAGCAGCACGCAGAGGCTGCTCGGCGCGTAGGAGATGAACGGCAGGGGCACGCCGGTCAGCGGCGCAATCCCGAGCACGACGAAGATGTTGAGGATGCCCTGACACAGGATCAGCGAGGTGAGGCCGGTCGCCAGGAGTTTCGCGTAGCGGGAGGCTGCCTTGCGCGCCGTGCGCAGGCCAGCGTAGGCGATCATCCCGTACAGCAGCGCGACACCGAGGATCCCCATGAGGCCGAGCTCCTCCCCGACCACCGCCAGGATGAAGTCGGTCTGGGCCTCCGGCAGGTAGAGGACCTTCTGCACCGACTTGCCCAGGCCGACGCCGAAGATGCCGCCCGAGCCCAGCGCGATCTGGCCCTGGGCAGCCTGATAACAGGTGGTCCGAGCACACTGCGACGGATGCAGGAACGAGGTGAGCCGCAACATCTGGTAGGGCTCCACGACCAGGAGCAGGACCACGGCGAGGACCGCGACGGCGGCCATCGCGCCCAGATGGCGCATCGGCATCCCGGCGGCGATCAGCAGCGAGCCGACCGTCAACATGACCACGAGCGTCGTACCCAGGTCGGGCTCGACGGCGATCAGGGCGCACGCCGGAGCCACCACGATCGCGATCGGCATCACCGACTGTTTGAACCGCCGGCCGATCCGCTTCGGATGGTCGGCCAGGTACCGGGTGACGTACAGCACCAGCGCGAGCTTCATCACCTCCGAGGGCTGGAACTGGAAGCCTCCGGCCCCGATCCACCGGCGGGCGCCGCCCAGGTCGACGCCGATCACCAGCACGGCCATGAGCAGCACGAACGAGACGAGCAGGAGCCCGTTGACGAAGCCGGCGGTGAGCAGCGCGAGCCCGTGCCGCTCAGCGACCCGCATGGCCACCAGTCCCAGTACCGCCGCCACGAGATACATGACGAACTCTCCGGTGCCCAGTCCGTGTCCGCCAGAGCTGATCACGCCCGATGGCGAGGAGGCGCTGTAGACCATCACCGCGCCGAACGCCAGCAGGCACAGGGTGGCGGTGGTCAGGATGCGGTGCTCGAGCGGCGGCGGTGGCCGACGTGATGATCGAGGCCTGGAGGATTCGAGCTCGTCCGTCCGCCCGCGCGCTTGGGCTGCGCGGACGGCCATCACGCGTCTGCCTCAGACGGGCCGGCGGCGGCCAGGACGAGCGCACGGAAGTGCTCGCCGCGAGCCTCGAAGTCCGGGTACTGGTCAAAGCTCGCGCAGGCGGGCGAGAGCAGCACGACGTCACCAGGGGTGGCGTGCTCGCGGGCGGACTCGACCGCCGCGGCCAGGTCGTGGCAGCAGCGAAGCGGAACTGCGGAGATGCGTTCCCGCAGCGCCGACTCGATGAGCGGCGCGTCTTGCCCGATCAGGTAGACCGCGGCGCACCGCTCGGCCACCACCGGGGCCAACGGCGAGAAGTCCTGGGACTTGCCCAGACCGCCCAGGATCAGATGCACGCCCTGCTCATACGAGCGCAGCGCCACGAGCGTCGAGGCGACGTTGGTCGCCTTGGAGTCGTTGACGTAGGCCACCCCACCGAAGTTGGCGATCAGCTCCAGCCGGTGGGCCACGCCATGGAAGGTGCGCAGGCCCTCGGCGACCGCCGCGGGCCCGAGGCCCCGCGACAGGCAGACGGTGGCGGCGGCCATCGCGTTCTCCAGGTTGTGCAGCCCCGGCAGGCGGATCTCCGCCACATCGACGACCGTGTCTCCGTGCCAGTGGAGCTGCCCGTCGACAAACCGGAGCCCGGCCGATTCTCCGGCTCCGAAGCGCTCCAGACGAGCCTCCCCGGGCACCTCGATCTCCAGGGCATCGGGCAGCACCGCCACGTCGGACGGCCCCTGGTGGGCAAACACGCGCAGCTTGGCCTGCACGTAGGCCTCGAACGTGCCGTGACGGTCCAGATGGTCCGGGCTGAGATTCAGGAGCGTGGCCGCCTCGGGAGCGAACGCCTCGGTGTCCTCGAGCTGAAAGGACGAGGCCTCGCAGACGATCGTCGCCTCGGGCGAGACCTCCCCGACCAGACCGGACAGCGCCGTGCCGACGTTTCCGGCCACCGCCACCGGCCAGCCGGCGGCGCGGTGGATGTGTCCGATCCATTCGGTGGTGGTCGTCTTGCCGTTGGTGCCGGTCACTGCCAGGAAGTCGTTGGGGAGCATCCGCCAGGCCAGCTCCAGCTCCCCCAGAACGGGCACCCCGGCGTTCCTGGCCGCAACGACGGCCGGAGCATCCTGGGGCACACCAGGACTCTTGATGAGAGTCCCGGCACGGGCGGCAAGAGCGTCACCTGACGCATCCAGATGTACTTCGACGCCCGCCTGCTCAAGCCTCCCCTCCGCCTCGGCCAGCTCGGGCTTGGTTGCGGGCCCGGAGTCGCAGCCGATCACCCGCTCCCCCCGAGCGGCCAGCGCCAGCGCCGCTGCCACCCCGGAGCGCGCCAGCCCGACGACCAGGAACGGCCCGGACGGCAGCAGAGGACGCGGCTTCAACGGGCGATCACGGCCGCAATGCTAGGTCCGGTGCTGGACGGCCCCGCCGGCGGTTCAGCCCGCGCCGAGCGCCTGGTCCAGGTCCGTCCAGAGGTCCAGCAGGTTCTCGCAGCCAACGCTCATGCGAATCAGGCCGTCGGGGATGTGCTCCTGCCCGGGATGCACGCTGCGGCGCTCCATGCAGGTCTCCACACCCCCGAGGCTCGTGGCGTGGCGGATGACCCGGGTGCAGCGGCACGCCCGGTCGGCGGCCTGCGCGCCGGCCAGCTCGAAGCTGACGATCGTGCCGAAGCCCGGGTAGCGGACGCGTTCGACCGCGCCGTGTCCCTCCAGGCGGACGGCCAGCTGCTGGGCGGAGCTCTGGGCCTGGTTGAGCCGGAGGGCCAGCGTCCGCGCTCCGCGCAGGGCCAGGAAGCACTCGAGCATCCCTGGGGTCGCCCCATTGCGCCGGCGCATGTCCCGCAGCAGCTCCAGCTGGTCCCGGTCGCCTGTGACCGCCGCGCCCAGAAGCAGATCCGAGTGTCCGCCGATCAGCTTTGTCGCGGAGTGCACGACGATGTCGGCGCCGAACTGCAGCGGGCGCTGCACCAGCGGCGTGGCGAAGGTGTTGTCGACCACGAGCCGGGTTCTGGGCGACCGGGGCGCGGCGCAGATCGCCGGCAGATCGGCGACCTCCAGGAGCGGGTTTGACGGTGACTCGATCCACAGCATGTCGGCCTCGGAGGCGCGCTGAGACCACAGCGGATCCAAGGCCGGGAGCCTCTCGACGCGCCACCCGTAGTCGCGCGCGCCGGCCTCGGCGATCGCGACGACTCCCTGGTAGCAGTCATCGACCAGGACCAGGTGGGCGCCGGTCGGGAGCTGGCCGAGCACCCCGGCGCAGGCCGCCATGCCGGACGAGAACGCTACGGCGCCCCCTCCCTCGAGTCCGCCGAGCATCGCCTCGAAGGCCTCCCACGCCTCGGTGCCCTCGTTGCGGCTGTAGATCCGCTCCGAGCCCAGGTTGAACGTCGAGGCGGCGATGACCGGCGTGTTGAGCGGAGCACCCGGAACCGGGTCGGGCCGGCCGGCCACGACCAGCCAGGTCTCCGGCTTCAGATCGTTTCGGTCCACGCGATCGCTCCGGCGGAGCGGCTAGCCCCGGATCCCGAGCTGGTACACGGTGAACCCGATCGCGCCGCAGGCGGCGGCGACGATCCAGAAGCGCAGCATGATCTTCGTCTCCGACCACGCCTCCAGCTCGAAGTGGTGATGGATCGGAGCCATCTTGAACACGCGCTTGCGGAACACCTGGAAGGTGAACACCTGGACGACCACCGACAGCGCCTCCAGCACAAAGATGCCGCCGATCACCAGCAGGAGCACCTCGGTTTGGGTCATCACAGCCAGGGCAGCGATCGCGCCGCCCAGGGCAAGCGAGCCCGTGTCCCCCATGAACACGCTGGCTGGGAAGCTGTTGAACCACAAAAAGCCGATACACGAGCCAGTCAGGCAGCCGGCGATCAGCTCCAAGTCATGATCCCCGGGTGTGATGAACGTGATCCCGATGAAGGCCAGAAGCGCGATCGCCGTGCAGCCGGCGGCCAGACCATCCAGACCGTCGGTCAGATTGACGGCACTGGTCGTGCCCGCCACCACGAGATAGACGAACACCGGGAAGAACGGCCCCAGATTCAGGTTTACGTCAACGAACCACAGCTTTACGGTGGGCGCCAGATGGACCTCCTGGGTGGCGATCCACCACAGCCCGATCGATATCGCCACCGTGACGATCAGCTTGGTCCGCGCCCGCAGCCCGAGCGACCGGCGACGGATGATCTTCGTGTAATCGTCGGCGAACCCGAGCAGGGCACAGGCCAGTGTCACCGCGAACACGCCCATCGACTGCCAGTCCCGGGTCGAGAGGGCCAGGAACGGGATCGTGAAGGCCAGGATGATGATGATCCCGCCCATGGTGGGGGTGCCCGCCTTGACCTTGTGGCCTTCCGGCCCCTCCTCCCGGATGTTCTGGCCGAACGACCGCTGGCGCAGGAACCCGATGAACTTTGGGCTGAGGAACACGCAGAGCAGCAGCGCCGCCGAGCTGGAAATCAGTACGCGTCCCGAGACAGAGGTGGCCATCACGCCACCGTACCGGCCGCAACGGCGTGACAGACCTGCTCGAGGGCCACGCTTCGTGAGCCCTTGACGAGGACGACGTCTCCAGGCTCGAGCAGGCTTGGCACCAACTTCGCGGCCTGCAGAGCGTCCTGTGCACGGTGATGGGTTCCGTGGAAGGCCCGTCCCATCTCCGCCGCCAGGCTGCCCACTGTGACCAGCACGTCCGCGCGCGCGCTCGCGTAGGCGCCGATCTCGGCGTGGAAGCGCGGCGCGTCGGGCCCCAGCTCGCGCATGTCGCCGAGCACGGCCACGCGGCGGGCAGCCATCGAGGCAGCGGCCCGGGTCAGGTCGTCCAGCGCGGCTCGCATAGACATCGGGTTCGCGTTGTAGCAGTCCTCGATCAAGACGACGCCGTCGCGCAGGGTCGTTTGCTGACCTCTTCCGGGAGACAGCGATAGCTGGATCCGGCCCTCTGGGGTTACGCCAACCGCCTGGGCGGCTGCCACTGCCGCGAGCAGATTCCGCCGCAGATGCGACTGGGGAAAGTCGACCTCGAGGCGGATCGTCTGCCCTGAGGAATCGATCTCCACCACCCCCGCCTCCTCCCGGCGCAGCTGCACGTCCCCGCCGGGGCCGAAGGTCACGGTTCGGATATCGGACCGCAGGTGCGGGGCCAGCAGGGCCTCGCCGGCCGGCACGATCGCGGTGCCGTTGGCGGGCAGCGCGGTGATCAGCTCGGCCTTGGCCGCGGCGATCACCTCGATGCTCCCCATCAGCTCCAGGTGCACCGGGCCGATGCTGACGATGATCCCGACGTCGGGCCGGGCGATCTGGGCGAGTTCCGCGATTTGGCCTCGGCCGCGCATGCCCATCTCCAGGACCAGAACCTCCGTCTCGGGCGGAGCGGCCAGGATCTCCAGCGGGAGGCCAATCTCGGTGTTGAAGTTGGCCCGGGACGCGATCGTCGCGCGATGGGGCGAGAGCACGGCCAGGAGAAGGTCCTTGGTGGAGGTCTTGCCGGTCGAGCCGGTTACGCCGATGACATGGGCGCCGAGGTGGTCGCGCCACGCCGTGGCCAGCCGCTGCAGGGCGGCGAGCGGGTCGGCCGCGGCCAGGATGACCCCTTGCTCATGAGTTAGGGCGGCTTCTGCGTACTCGGGTGACGTGAGGACTCCGTAGGCGCCCGCCTCCAGGGCGCTGGTGGCGAACTTGCCTCCATGCACGCGCTCGCCCGGCAGGCCGACGAACAGCATTCCCGGCTCGGCCTGACGCGAGTCGATCGTGACCGCCTCCGGCCCGCCCCGATCGCCCGCCTGTCTCAGCAGATCGGCGCCGGCAGCCGAGGCCAGCTCCTGGGGGGTCCAGTCGCGCATGAAGCGATCAGTTTGGCTGGCGGAGCGCCTCGCGAGCGACGGCGACGTCGTCAAACGGGATCTTCCGCCCGTTCTCGAACTCCTGGCCCTGCTCGTGGCCCTTGCCCGCGATCACGACCACATCCCCTGGGCCGGCCGACACGATCGCCTGCTGTATGGCTCGCCTCCGGTCCGGATCGTGCTGGACGGGCCGGTCGGTGCCGGCCAGGATCTCCTCGATGATCGCCTCGGGATCCTCCGAGCGCGGGTTGTCCGACGTGACGATCACGTCGTCGGCCAGGCGGGCGGCGATCTCGCCCATCAGTGGGCGCTTGCCCCGGTCCCGGTCACCGCCGGCCCCGAATACCACCCTGAGCGAGCCGTCGGCCAGCGGCCGAGCGGCCTTCAGGACGTTCTCCAGCGAGTCGGGCGTATGCGCGTAATCAACCAGTACGGCGAACGGCTGGCCCTCATCGACGGTCTGGAAGCGGCCCGGCACCTGTCGCGCAGATCGGATCGCTGACAGGGCTGTGTCGAGCGGTACTCCCATGGCACGCGCCGCGGCCACGGCTCCAACCACGTTGAGCACGTTGAAGCGACCGCGCAGCGGGGACTCGACGGGATGGTTCCCGTCGGGGGTGTGGATGACGAAATTCGTTTGCTGGAGGCTGGTCTCGATGTCCGTGGCGCGGTAGTCGGCTTGATCGGCGTCGATCCCAAACGTGATCGGATCGGCCAGTTCGGCCGCCAGCCGCCGCCCGTGCTCGTCGTCCACGTTGATCACCGAGGCCGCCGGCTCCATGTCCGTGAATAGCCTCCGTTTCGCCTGGAAGTAGTCCTCCATCGTTTGGTGGAAGTCCAAGTGGTCCTGGGTGAGGTTGGTGAACACGGCCACGGCGAAGTGGATGGCATCGGCGCGGTGGAGCTCCAGGGCGTGGGAGGAGACCTCCATGGCACAGGCCCCGTCGCCGCCGTCCAGCATCTCCCGGAAGGTGCGCTGCAGGTCGATGGCCTCCGGAGTGGTGCGCTGCACCGGGTGCTCGTGGCCTCCGATGATGCTCGTCACCGTCCCGAGCAGGCCGGTCTGGCAGCCGTCAGTCTCGAGAAGGCCGCGGATCAGATAGGCGGTCGTGGTCTTGCCGTTCGTGCCGGTAACGCCGGCCACGTGAAGGTCTGACGTCGGATCGCCGTAGAAGGCGGCCGCGGTCGGCGCCATAGCGGCTCGCACATCTGAGACCACGACCTGGGGCACCGACAGGTCCAAACGGTGGTCGACAACGACGGCCACGGCTCCACGGTCGACGGCTTCGGCGGCAAAGTCGTGGCCGTCCCGGGTGAACCCCCGGACACAGAAGAACAGCGTCCCGGGATCTACGGCTCGGTTGTCGTACGCGAGCCCGCTGATGTCCACGTCGGGGAGTGCATTGGCGTCAGACCCGAACAACTGTTGTAACCGCATGGCGCGAGGAGCGTACCCAGGGACCAGACGGGGAGCTGGCAGGGACGCCATCGGATCGGACTAGCCGGTGGCCGTGGTGACCGGATTCTCCGCCGAGGGCGGGCAGGGGCTGGGGCACGGGTTGATCCCGAAGTACGGCACCGCCCATCCGACGATCTTCTGGAAGGCGGGAGCGGCGATCGAGCCGCCGAACTGGGTCGTCTGGTCGACGACCACGGCCACCACCAGCTTCGGGTGGCTGGCCGGAACCATGCCGATGAACGACGAGTCGTACAGGCTGTGGGAATACTTGCCGTTGATGACCACCTGGGCGGTGCCCGTCTTGCCGGATAGGTCATAGCCGCGGATCGCCGCGCCCGAGGCGGTGCCACCTTCGCCCAGCACGCCACGGAGCATGTTGCGCAGCTCGTAGGCGGTGGTGGGCGAGACGATCCGCGTGCCGGCGGGGATCTTCGTGTCAACGCCGCCGACCGACTGGACGATCTGGGGGGAGCGCAGGATGCCGCCGTCGGCGATCGCGCTGTAGGCGGCGGCTATCTGGATTGGAGTGACCGACTCGCCCTGACCGAACGGGAGGTTGAACAGAGAGACCGGCGAGTACTGCCACCAGTGGAGCACCTCGCCCTGCTGCTCACCCGGGAGGGCGACGCCGGTCAGCTTGCCGAAGCCGAAGCGGTGCACCCAGGAATCGAACCTGCGCGGTCCCAGCCGCTGAGCGATCTCGTCGGCGCCGATGTTGCTGGAGATCTTGAGGATCTGCGCCACCGAGAGGGTCTCGTTCGGGTGCAGTTCGGCGTCGGTGATCGTGTAGCCGTCGACGTTGAGCTGGGAAGGCACCGGGATGTTGGTGGAGGGAGTGACCAACCCGTCCTGCAGCGCTCCGGACACGGTGATCGCCTTGAAGGTGGAACCGGGCTCGTAGGAGAAGCCGACCGCCATGTCCCCCGTGTTTGCCAGCGATCCCACGTGATTGGGATTCATGCGCGGCCAGTTGGCCAGCGCGAGGATCTGTCCGTTGTTGGGGTTCATGACGATCGCCGTGGCCGCCTTGGGCTGGTAGGCGGCTCCCACGCCGGCCAGAACCTGCTCCACCTCCTGCTGCAACGGGGCATCGATCGTCAGGGCGACCGTCTTACCGGGAAGGGTGGGCTTCAACTGCGTGTCGGAGATCGGCTGGCCCAGCGCGTCGCTGACCACGCGGCGGACTCCGCTGATCCCCTGCAGCTGGCGGTTGTACAGATACTCCAGCCCGCCGAGCCCGGTCCCGCCGGCGCCCACCCAGCCGAGCACCTGGCCGGCCAGGTCGTCGCGGGGATACACGCGCTTCTCGGTCGGCTGGTCGCTGATGCCGTTGATGCGCAGGTTCATGATCTGCGTTCCCGTGGCCGCCGGGACGTGGGTGGCCACCGGCCACCAGCCGGTCCCGGCTTTGGTCAAGCGGGCCAGGACGGCGGCCACCGGCATGTGCAGCATCGGGGCCAGCCGCTCGGCCGTTCGGGTCGGGTTGCCCTTGCGGATCAGATACGGGTCGGCGATCACCTCATCGGCCGACTCGCTGAGTGCCAGCACCACCCCGTTGCGGTCGGTGATCGTGCCCCGAGCGGCAGGAATCGTCTGCCGGCTGACCTGCTGCTGGACCGCCGCCTGCTGGAGGGCGCCGGCCCGGAACATCCCGAGGTAGGCGGCCCGTCCCAGGGCGACGACGAGCAGCAGCACGAAACCGCCAAACAGCAGCCCGATGCGGCGGTTGATGATCGCCACGGCGCTCAGCCGGCGGCGGCGCCGCCGGTGGTGCTGGACGTCGCACCGGATGTCGTCGTGGGCGGGACCTGTCCCGCGCCCGCGCCGGTTGTGTTAACCGTGCCCGCGGCGCCCGTGTCCGCGGCGCCCGTGCCCGCGGCGCCCGTGCCAACGGCGCCCGTACCGGTCACGCCGGTCGTGCCGGCGCCGCTTCCGGTGGCCGCCGGCGTACCGGTCGAGACGGTGGGGGCACCCGGCGTCACCGGAGTGGCCGCGGGCGAGCCGGGGGCCACGGGGCTGCCGCTCGAGCCGAGCGTGGGGTTGGCCGTGCCATCCAAGCTCACCTGCGCGGCCAGCGCGGCCAGGAACGCCTGGGCATCAGGGGTGCGAATCCCTTGGATCGCCCTGCGCACGGCACCCCGTCCGCCGGCCGCCACGAAACCGGTCTCGGTCGGTCCCGGCATGTACATCCCGAGCTTGGCCGCCTCTCGCATGATCCGTTGGTCGGAGCCCAGTGCCGCGTCGCTGGCGGTGAGCAGCTCGTTGCGGCTCTGCAGCTGGGTGGCCAGGTTGATCGAGCGACCGATGCCGGTGCCCAGCTTGAGAACCTCGACCTGGATGGCCACGATCCCGGTGAGCAGCACGCCCAGAAGCGGGATCCAGACGTGGCCGCGGACGAGGCGGTCAAGCCAGCGATGGTCGGGTAGCGCGCGCAACCAGGCGGCCAGGCGAGCTCCCAGCGGAGCTGCCGGCTTGGCCTGCCGCCGCGGACGGGTGGGGGCGCGGGAGGGCCGGGGCAGCGGAGGGAACAGGCGTCCGGGCAGCGGCAATGCCGCCGCGCCGCCGACCGGTCCCGACACGCGACGGGGGGACCGTGGTGCCGGGCCTGAGGTCCTGACCGTGCGCCGGTGCGCCCGGTCACTGCCGCGCGCCGGTCGCTCGGTGCCGCGTGCCGGCCGTTCGGTGTTGCCTGCCGGCCGTTCGGTGCTGTGCGCCGGGCGTTCGGTGACCCGCGGAGCGCGGGCTGGACGGGGGCTGGTGCGGGGTGCCTGCGCCGTGACTCGCCCGGCCACGGTGGCAGCTGGTGGCGTCATCCGTGTCTCACCTTCAGCTTTCTCGCCGCACGTAGGTGTGCGGACTTGGATCGAGGATTCGCCGCTACCTCTCCCGGTGTGGGCGCGACCGCTCTGCGGGTCAGGAGCTCAGCCTCGGGCTCGTGACCGCAGACGCAGATCGGTATCTCAGGCGGGCACACGCAACCGCGGGCTCGCTCCACGAGGAAGCGCTTCACCCGCCGGTCCTCCAGCGAGTGGAAGGAGATGGCGGCCAGGCGCCCGTCCTCGGCCAGGAGCTCCCAGGCCAGCGGCAGCGCGTCGTCGAGCTGGACGAGCTCGTCGTTGACGGCGACCCGGAGCGCCTGAAAGACGCGGCGGGCGGGATGACCGCCGCCGAACTGGGCCGGGATCGGGATGGCCGACTTGATCACGTCGACCAGGTCCTGGGTGGATTGCAGAGGCGCGCGCCGGCGCGCGCGCACGATCCCGCGAGCGATCTGCGAGGCGTAGCGCTCCTCCCCGTAGTCACGGAAGAGCCGGGCCAGACGGCGTTCGTCCCACTCGCCGACGAGGTCGGCCGCGGTCAGGTCCTGGTCGGGATCCATGCGCATGTCCAGCGGCGCGTCGTAGGCGTAGGAGAAGCCCCGCGCCCAGGTGTCCACCTGCATGGAGGACATTCCGAGATCCAAGTAAACAAGGTTCGGCGGACGGGGATCCGCCGCCACCTGGGCCAATCCGGTTACGAAGTCGGCCCGGATGAACCTGGTCCGGCACGGTAGCTCAGCCTCCATCTCGGCGAACCGCTCAGCGGCCTGCGGATCGCGGTCGATGGCGATCAGCGTGCCCCGGGGCCCGATCCGCTCGGCGACCAGCCGCGCGTGGCCGCCGCCACCGAACGTGCAGTCGACGGCCACCTCGCCCGGCTGGGGATCGAGCAGCTCGATCAGCTCTCCCGCCAGAACCGGCACATGGGTCGTGGTCATGTCAATCAGTGTGGTCAAAGCTGGCTGCGATCTCGGGGAAGCGGGCCAGCAGGCCCTGGTTGTAGCCGGCGTAGGTCTCGCGATCCCAGATCTCCAGGCACTCCCCGGCGCCGATCAGCGTCACGTCCTTGTCCAGGCCGGCGTAGTCCAGGAGATGGTTGGGGATCATCACCCGGTTGGCGGAGTCCAGATCGGTCTCCAGCGACCAGGCAAACAGCGTCCGCTTCAGCTCGCGCGCCTGGGGAGACACTGGGTTCAGGCCGGCCAGCGCGCCCGTCGTGTACTTCTCGTGCTCGGGCAGTGTCCAGATGGCCAGGGAGCGCGGGGTGCCCGGCGCCGTCTCGGGCGAGATGGCCAGCACCAGCCCGGCCTTGAGGTCGTCGCGGTACCGGGACGGAACGGTCAGACGGTGCTTCGCGTCGAGCGTATGTTCGAAGGTGCCGCGGAAGATCAAGGGAGTTCATTGCCTGACCGGAAGGTGAAACCCGGGTGGCTGGGTGGGAGGAGCCCTGCCACCCGGGTTCCTGCATGCGGTCGCCACTGTAACCCACTCTCTCCCACTTTGCAACTCAACTGGCATCCGCTCTCCCACTTACACCTCCCGGCGCCTCACGCCACGCCAAATCCCAGTCCCCGCGGGTCGTTTCCTGCGTGCGGCCGGGTCCGCTTGGACCGCCGTCGGGTGCAGGAGGATGTGCACGACGCCGACCTGCAAGGAGCCTTGCGCGGCGGGGAGGAATCCGTCCGCCGCCTGTGTATGAGCCGGCTCAGCTCGAGACGGCCGCGGCGGCCGCCGCTCGGGCGTGGAGCGGCAGCTCGAGAACGATCCGCAGACCCACCCCTGAGGGGACGCTGAGCAACCGGCCGCCATGCGCGGCCGCGACGTCGGCGGAGATCGACAGGCCGTGGCCGTGGGGACCGATGACCGGCGCGCCGAACACCCGCCGGAGGCCACCCCGACTCCGCCGCCCGCTCAGTCCGGGGCCGTCGTCGCGCACCTCCAGACGCACCTCACCCTCCCCCACGCGGCCGCCGACCCAGATCGTCCGCCCGCCGTGCTCGATCGCGTTGGCGATCAGGTTTCCCACGGCCTGAGCCAGCCGGCCCCGGTCCCCCAGGACGATGGCGTCCGGAGCTTCCGTCAGACGCAGATCCGCACCGCGCCCGGCGGCGAGCGGCTCCAGAGATGCCACGGCATCGGCGAGCAGCGCCGCCACGGGCACGGGACGCAGAGCGACGGGTCCCGCCGGGCCATTCAGCTCGTTCAGGGCCGCGGCGGCGCGAGCCAGCTGAAGATCGAGCGCGCCCAGCCGCTCGGAGGTCAATCCTCCTCGGGCCAGCGCGAGGTCCAGCCCGAGCCGGAGGGCCCCCAGCGAGCCACGCAGCTCATGAGCACACCGCGCGACCCGCGCGGTGTCGCGGCGGTGGTGCCACAAGCCCACCGCCGCGCAGACAGCCAGCACCGCGGCGCCGGCCCAGGCGCTCCACTCCAGCCGGCTCACGTCGGGTAGCCGTCGATCAGCCGGTAGCCGACGCCCCACACATTGACCACGAACCGCGCCCCGCCCCGGCTCAGCTTCTGGCGCAGCCGGCAGGCGTGGGTGTCCAGCGTCCGGGTCGGGCACAGCTGCTGAAAGCCCCAAACCCCGGACAGGAGCTCCTCGCGTGTGTATACGCGCATCGGGTCGGACGCCAGGGCCACCAGGAGGCTGTATTCCTTTCCCGACAGCTCCACGGGCTGGCCGTCGAGCCACACCTGGTGCGAGCCGGTGTCGATCTCCAGAGGGCCGATCCGGGTCCGTGAACCCCTAGCCCGGCGTCCGGACCTGGCCAGCAGAGCCCGGATCCGGGCGTGCAGCTCGGCGTAGCTGAACGGCTTGGCCAGGTAGTCGTCGGCACCCAGCCGGAAGCCGCGCAGGCGGTCGGTCTCGCTCCCGCGACCCGACAGGACCAGCAGCGGCAGATCGGGATCAACCCGGGCCACGATCCGCTCGCCGCGCCGGACGGCGCTGAGCAGGGACAGGCCGTCCTCGTCGGGCAGCCCGAGGTCCAGCACCGCCACGTCGACGTAGGCGTCCGACAGGAGCCGGCGCGCGGCGGCCACGGTCCCGGCCTGCAGGACCGAGAAGCCGTCGGCCACCAGGTTGTCGTGCAGGAAGCTGCGGGAGATCGGGTCGTCCTCCACGATCAGCACGGTGGGGATGGTTTCGCGCACATCGCATGGAGGCGCCGCGGACGGCCGATTCACCCCCCGCGCCAACCGGGAAACCCGCATTTTCCGCACGGACCTGCAACATCACGTTCAACCGCTGCGGGCGCGGAGGATTCCCAAATAAGATGCCGACGCGTGTACCGCCGCGGGAACTACAGCTCCGGAGACGACTTCGTCCTGGAATACGGCGACCTTCGCTTCACCTTCAACGAGCGTGACTTCCGGGAGCGGTGCGAGCAGGCGGCCCGGCGGCTCGGGTTCCTCGACGGGGCGGTCGAGGAGGACGAGGCCGAGGATCTGATCAACCTGGTCGTCAACGGTGAGGTGATCGACCCCGCGTCGGCGCTGGGCGAGCACGTCAACGACTGCTGGCCGGAGCTGGTGGGGCCAACGGACCGTTCCCTGGTGCACTGGCTGCGCCGGCTGATCTTCCGCAGCGCCTGGCTCGACCAGCGGGTCAAGGAGGGCGAGCTGGACATCCTGTTCGACGCCGATGCCAGCTCGTTCGTCTACATCCAACCCGACCGCGGTGGCGAGCCGATCGAGCTGGCCCCCGAGCCCAGCTGGGGCCGGGTGGCTTACGTGCGCCGCTAAGTCTCCTCGCCGGGGCGCGGTATACGCTGGCGCGCCGATATGCCTTCACGCATCTGGCTGGTCATCCCGACCTACAACGAGGCTGAGAACGTCGGGCCGATCGCTCGCGCCGCCGCCGCGCAGCTGGAGCTGGTGGCCCCGGGCGACCACTCCATCCTGATCGTCGACGACAACTCGCCCGACGGGACCGGGCAGCTGGCCGACGCCCTGGCCGCGGAGCTGGAGGCAGTCGAGGTTCTCCACCGGCCGGGCAAGCAGGGCCTGGGCACGGCCTACGTGAGCGGGTTCGGCTTCGCGCTGGAGGCCGGCGCCGAGCTGGTCATGCAGATGGATGCCGACTTCTCCCATGACCCCGCTTACCTGAAGGATCTCCTGGCCGCCTCCGAGCGCGCCGACCTGGTGCTCGGCTCGCGATATGTGAAGGGGGGCGGGACCCGCAACTGGGGCCTGCTGCGCCGGGCGATCAGCCGGGGTGGCGGGCTGTACGCGCGCACGCTGCTCGGAGTCCACGTGCGCGACCTGACCGGCGGCTTCAAATGCATCCACCGGCGGGTGCTCGAGTCGATCGATCTGCACACGCTGCGCGCCGAGGGTTACGTGTTCCAGATCGAGGTGACCTACCGGGCGATCCGCAACGGCTTTGAAGTGGTCGAAGTACCGATAGTGTTTAGTGATCGCACTGTGGGTACCAGCAAGATGTCGACGCGCATTGCGCTGGAAGCCATGTGGGCGGTGCCGCGGCTGCGTTCGGACCGCGGGCGGCGCCCGCTAACCAGACCATAATCAGCTGACAAATGGCCGCAGACAGTGAACAGGGCATCCTGTCCAGGATGAGTATGAACGCCCCGCTCGGAGCCACCGCCCAGCGCACCGGTTTCGAGCTCCGCTCCCCCGCCGGTGATGCGGCGCGGGCGCGAACCTCGCGGCTGGGGCAGCTCGCGCTGGTGGGGACGGTACTCCTCGGTGTGCTGATCTCGATCTCCGCCGCGCGGACCAAGGCGGTCCTGCCAGAATTCCTGGACCCCTCCATGGAGGGGCCGTTCGGGAAGGTGGCCATCCACCTGCCGCTGGCCGGGCTCCTGGCCAGCCTGACCGTGGTGTTCATCTGTTACGTGACGGTGGTCCGGGTGGCGGACCGCCTGTCGATTCGGTCTGTGCTGATCGCCATCGCGGCGCTCAATGCGCTCCTGCTGCTCGGTCCTCCCCTCTTCTCCACCGACATCTTCAGCTACCAGGGGTACGCCCGTGAGTGGCTGACCTACGGGATCGACCCCTACGTGCGCGGGCCGTCGATCATGCAGATGGATCCGCTGTACCCGTACATCGGGGCCAAGTGGATCTCCACCCCGACCGTGTACGGGCCACTGTTCACCGCCGGGAGCGGCCTGCTGGCGCACGCGTCGATCGCCACCAGCCTGTTCTGGTTCAAGGCGCTGGCGGCGGTGTCGTGTCTGGGCACCGTGGTGCTCATCTGGCACGCCTCGCGCCTGCGCGGGCTCGATCCCACGCGGGGGGTGGCGCTGTTCGGGCTGAATCCGCTGGTCGTGCTCTACGGCGTGGGCGGCGGGCACAACGACCTGATCGTGCTGGTGATCAGCACCGCGGCCATCTGGGCCTTGCTGGCCCACCGAGAACGGTTGAGCGGGGCGTCGATCATCCTCGCCACCGCGGTCAAGCTGACCGCTGCGCTGGCGCTGCCATTCGCCATGGCTTCCGGGATGGGGCTTGGCGGGCAGGCGCGAAGGCGCAAGCTGGTGGTCGGCGCTACGGTCACCGCGGCAGCGATCGCCGCGCTGTCATTTGCTCTGTTCGGGCTGGGGATCTTCAACCTGATCCCGACGCTCCACCTGGTTCAGACCGAGGGCGACTGGCACAGCCTTCCCGGGTTCGTCAACTCGGTGACGCGCAGCCAGGTGGCCGGCCAGGTCGTCGGCGTCGCACTCGGGCTGGTGTTCGTCTACGTGTTCTTGCGGCTGCTGCGCAAGGTGTGGCGAGGCGAGATGGATTGGGTGGACGGGCTGGGCTGGGCGACGCTGGCCATGCTGGTCACCGCCAGCGCCGTGCTCCCCTGGTACGTGGCCTGGCTGCTGCCCGTCGTGGCCCTGTGCACCGACCGCCGGCTCTGGCGTTGGGCGCTGATCATCTCCGGTGTCCTGCTCTTCACCACGATGCTCTCGTACCTGCCCACGAGCGACACTTTCCTGGGCGTCCCGGTCGTGCCGTAGGCCCCCGTGGATACAACACACGCGCAGCTGATCGACGTGGCGGACGAGCGGCCGCTGAAGCTGCTCAGCGTAGTGGCGCCGGTCTACAACGAGGTGGCGCTGATCGACGCCTTCTACCAGCGGGTATGCAGCGCGCTCGAGGGCATCACCTTCGAGCTGGTGCTGGTCGACGACGGCTCGAGCGACGGCAGTCTCGAGGTGCTGGAGCGCCTGGCCGAGAGCGATCCTCGGGTGCATGTGGTGGTCCTGTCGCGCAACTTCGGCCACCAGCTCGCCCTGACCGCCGGACTCGATCACGCCAGCGGCGATGCGGTGGTGATGCTCGACGCCGATCTCCAGGACCCACCGGAGCTGATCCTGAAGATGCTGGACCACTGGCGCAGCGGCTGCGATGTCGTCTACGCCGTGCGCAACCAGCGGGCCGGCGAATCACGCTTCAAGCTCGCCACCGCCGTGTCGTTCTACCGGATCTTCGACTGGCTCGCCAAGGTGGAGCTCCAGCACAACTCGGGCGATTTCCGACTGCTGGACCGGCGGGCGCTCGACGCCTTGCAGTCGATGCGCGAGCGCGACCGCTTCCTGCGCGGAATGACCGTGTGGGTGGGCTTCCGCCAAGCCGCCGTGTCCTACGACCGCGATGCCCGCCACGCCGGCGAGACCAAGTACACGCTGCCGCGAATGATCCGCTTCTCCCTCGACGCGATCGTCTCCTTCTCGCACCGGCCGCTGCAGCTGGCCACGTTCCTCGGCTTCCTCATCTCCGGGCTGGCCTTCGTGGCGATCCCGGTCGTGATCATCCTCAAGATCCTCGGCTCCTACCTGCCCGGCTTCGGGACGATCACGATCATGATCCTGTTGCTGGGCGGGATCCAGCTGATCTCGATCGGGATCATCGGCGAGTACGTGGGCCGGATCTACGACGAGGTCAAGGGCCGGCCGCTGTACCTGGTGCGGGCGCGGCGCAATTTCAGGGCGGATCCGCCCGTCGCCTCGGGCGTGTCGGAGATGTCCAAGCAAGCGCGTGCTCCGGTGGCGCCGGCTGTGGGCACGGCGCCACCGGCTGAGACGGTTCGCCTGACGTCGGAGGACTGAACCTGGGGCGGCGGTCAGCCGCCGGCGGGATTGGGGCCGATCGCACGATTGACCTGGTCGCGCGTGCCGGGGGCATTGCCGTTGGCGTCGAACTCGACCGGAGTCTCATGCTCCAGCGCATCGATCCGCCGGGACAGCGCCTTGATCGCGTCGGCGATCGGGTCGGGCAGGTGGACCCAATCGGCATCCGGGCCCTCGAGGCGGCGCCCCTCCACGCGGACCGGATGGCCGGGATTGCCGACCACCGTGCAGTTGGGCGGCACGTCGTGGATGACCACCGTGTTGGCGCCGATCTTTGACCCGTGACCCACCCGGATCGGCCCGAGCAGCTTGGCGCCGGACCCGATCGTGACGTTGTCCTCCACGGTGGGGTGGCGCTTGCCGGTGGCAAACCCCGTGCCCCCCAGAGTGACGCCCTGGTAGATCGTCACGTCCGCGCCGATCTCAGCGGTCTCCCCGATGACCACGCCCATCCCGTGGTCGATGAACAGCCCGGGGCCGATCTCGGCCGCGGGATGAATCTCGATGCCGGTGAGGCTGCGGGCGATGGCCGCGATCAGCCTCGGGACCAGCGGAACATGGGCTCGGTACATGGCGCTGGCCACTCGATGGGCCAGCAGGGCCTGGACCCCCGCCCAGGTGGCGAGGATCTCCACGGAGCCGACACCCTTGGCGGCAGGATCGCGAGTGCGCGCAGAGGCCACGTCGCGTCGGATCTCTGCGGCGGTGCGGACAATCACGCCTCGGCCGAGCACGGCTCTAAAGCCTAGCGAGGAGGCTTTCCGGGCCCGTAGCCGGTCGTCGCTTCAGTCGGCTGCGAACCAGTTGAGTGAGATGTACCGCTCGCCGGAGTCCGGGAGGACCGTGGCGATGCGGCGGTTGGCGAACTCGGGCCGTCCGGCCAGGGCGAGCGCGGCGTGCACCGCGGCGCCGCACGAGATGCCCGCCAGCACACCCTCCTTCCGGGCCAGGAGGTGAGCGCACGCGATGGCGTCCTCATCGCTCACCGCAATCACCTCGTCGATCACCTCTCGGTTCAGCACCTCGGGGACGAAGCCGGCCCCGATCCCCTGGATCCGGTGCGGCCCCGGCGAGCGCCCGGACAGCACCGCTGAGTTCGCCGGCTCTACCGCCACCACGTGACAGCTCGGGTTGCGCTCCTTGAGGAACTCTCCCACCCCCGTGATCGTCCCGCCTGTGCCGACACCGGCCACGAAGGCATCGACCCTCCGGTCCAGGGCCTCCCACAGCTCGGGACCGGTCGTTTTCCGGTGGATGGCCGGATTGGCCGGGTTCGAGAACTGGTCAGGCAGGAACACGTCCTTCTGGGTCGCCATCTCCCGCGCGGCGTCCACCGCCTCGTTCATCCCTCCGAGCGACTCGGTGATCGTGACCTTGGCGCCGTACAGGCCCAGCAGCCGCTCGCGCTCGCGGCTCATGCCCTGGGGCAGGGTGAGCACGAGCTGGTACCCGCGGGCGGCGCACACGAACGCCAGGGCGATTCCGGTGTTGCCGCTGGTCGCCTCCACGATCGTCGTCCGCCCGGGCTCGATCCGGCCCTCCTGCTCGGCGGCGTCGATCATCGCCACCCCGATCCGGTCCTTGACGCTGCCGCCCGGGTTGAATGACTCAAGCTTTCCGAACAGCTCAGCCGGCAGCCCGTCGGCCAGACGAGTCAGCTGCACGACCGGGGTTCGCCCCACCTGCTGAGCGATGTTGGTGGAAACCTCGTGCATCTACGCCGAGCACCCTACCCAGTAGCCGAGCGGGCCGGGTCCTCAGCTTCCCGGGGGGCGCGCCCACGCGGCTCGTCCACGCGTCCAAAATCCACCCGGGCGCTGCCGGCCGCCGGTAGGCTGCCTGGTCCGCGCCGCCAGTCGGGCCCCGAGCGGTGTAATCGATCTCCGAGGAGGCGAGGACCGATGCGCTGCAACCTGATCAAGCGACCGTCCCGCGGTCCGGCCCTGCTCACCATCGGCCTGATGGCGGTGATCGTGCTGGCGGCGCCGGCCAGCGCGAGCGCCGCGCCGAAGGGCCTGTTCGTGGGCGATTACGGCGGGACCTCGATCTCCCAGTTCACGATCGCCACCAGCGGGCTGCTGGCGCCAAACGGATCAGTCGGCTCGGGCGCTGGGAACTGGATGCTCGTAGCCACCCCCGACGGCAGGTATGTGTACGGGACCAACTTCTACAGCGGCAACGTCAGCCAATACAGCGTCGGTGCCGGCGGTAGCTCGCTCGCCCCGCTGACGCCTGCGACCGTCGCAACAGGGTCATCCACCGACTCCGAACCGGAGCAACTGGCGGTGAGCCCGGATGGCAAGAACGTCTATGTGGCGAACGCCACCTCCGGCTCGGTGTCCGTGTTCGACGTGGGCTCGGGCGGCACGCTGTCCCTGGCTCAGACGGTCACCACCGACCTGAGCGGACCCACCGGGGTTGCGGTCAGCCCCGACGGCACGAGCGTATACGTGGCCGACTCCGGCGACACGGAGATCGTCGAGTTCAACCGGGCCAGTGACGGGACGCTGACTGCCAAATCGTCGCCCACCGTGCCCACGCAGACCACCGGCAACTACGTCCTGGTGCTCACTCCGAACGGACAGTACCTCTACATAAGCGGCGACGGCAACGCGACCATTCGGGCCTTCAGCGTGGGCAGTGGAGGCGAACTGACGGCGCTGACGAACACCGCCACGGAGGGCTTTGGCAACCACCAGCTGACTGTCAGTCCAAACGGCCGGAACCTCTACGCCTCCAGCTGCGAGTCCGACGATGTCTACCAGTACGGAATCGGCTCGACCGGCGCGCTGTCGGCCCTGGTGCCGCCTACCGCGACCACTGGTGGTATCTGCCCGGAGGAGCAGTGGATGACCGCCAGCGGGGCGCACCTGTACGCCACGGACTTCTATACGGAGACCCCGAGCTCGCACGGTGACGTCAGCCAGTTCAGCGTCTCCTCCACGGGAGCGCTCAGCCTGATGTCACCCCCCACGGCCCCGGCTGGCGCCGGGCCGTCTGGGGTGGTCATCGCTCCAGACCAGGGCCCGGTGGCGAGGTTCTCCGAGAAGCTGGGCAGTGCGGGCAAGCCGACCAAGTTCAACGCCTCCATGTCCTTCGCCCCCGACGGCACGGTGGTTAGCTACCACTGGCAGTTCGGGGACGGTCACACGCTGACCACCACCACGGCCCGCGTGAAGCACACCTACAAGAAGGCTGGCAAGTACACGGTGAGCCTGACCGTGACCGACGACGCCGGGTGCTCCACCACGCTGGTGTTCACCGGACAGACGGCCTACTGCCACCCAGGCGAGTCGGTCAAGCACACGCTGAAGGTGTCGTCCGGAGCCAAGCTGAAGCTTGCGGTCACGCCACACACGGCCACGGCAGGCAAGACCACGTGCTACGCGTTTCGCGTCAGCTCCAAGGGCAAGCCAGTCAGGAAATCGACGGTCACCCTCAACGGCCATCATGCCGCTACGAACAGCGCCGGCAAGACGACCCTGTGCCTGAAGCTGAGCAAGGGTAGGCACCGGGCTCGGGCCACCAAGAAGGGATTCACAGCCGCGACCGCAGCGATTCGCGTAACGGCGGCGGCGGCGTTCACCGGGTAGCGGTGAGGCGCAGCGTCCCGCGCCTCATCAGCTCGATGCTCACGGGGCCCCCCGGCAGGTGGGGCCCCGTGGCGGTTCTGCGGACCCCACCTGCCTCAGATGTGGTACATGGCGGCGCCGGCCGAGCGGGCTTCGGCCTCGGCGACGTCGGCGATCGTCGACTCGGCCAGGACCGTGCGGGCCGCGTCGGCGGCCTCGGCGAAGATGCCGGTGGCGTCGTTTCCGAGGGGCCCGTCGAGCAGCTCCACCACGTTCAGCACGGTGATCTGGCTCGGCGACTGCGCGAAGCTGTAGCCGCCCTTCACGCCGCGCTGGGAGCGCAGCAGCCCGGCCCGCCTGAGGGTGGCGAACAGCTGCTCGAGGAACTGCACCGGGATGCCGCCCCGGCGGGCGAGCTCGGCGATCGGCACCGGTTCCGATCCACCCCGCCGGTGGAGCTCGACCAGGGCGCGCACGGCGTACGGCGATTTGCTGGTGATCGAGAGCACGCCTCGATCCTAGGAGGTTAAATCCAGCCGCGCTCGGTGGCGATCAGCACAGCCTGGGCGCGGTCCATGGCGCCGAGCTTGCCGTACACGTTGTGCAGGTGTGTGCGCACGGTGCTGGTGGACAGCCCCAGCTCGGTCGCGATCTGCTTGTACACCATTCCCTTGGCCAGCCTCCGCAGCACGTCCACCTCGCGGGCCGACATCGGGCAGGGATCCACCTGACGCGGTCGCGAACCGCTGGAGGGCAGTGGCAAGTCGTACATGACCGTGCGCAGCTGAGCGGGCTTGAGGCCGATCAGCTTGGCCACGGCGAGCATCTCCGACGGAGTGATCGTGTTGCCCAGGACGTAGTGGGCGAGCATGTCTGCCAGCCGGACGATCGCGGTCTCACCGTCGCACTCGTTGTTGTGGTGGGTCTCGATCACGTGGGCCACGGACTTCGGTAGCCCCCACCGCCGGGCCAGCACCCCACCGACCAGCGCATGGTCGACCCCAAGCTCGCGCCGCTCCCGCTGGATGCGGTCCTCCGGCGTGCGGGCGTCGCCATGGACCTGCCTCGGATAGCCGGGATAGGCGTGAACGAGGACGAGCTTGCCGATGTCGTGCAAGAGCGCAGTGACCATCAGGCGGTCGCGGAACTCAAATCCCACCTCCGCGGCGAGGCGATCGGCGGCCCGCTGGGTGGCGATCCCGTGCAGGCGGAAGCGCTCGGGAATCCCCTGCCACACGGCGGTCCGCTCGAAGAAGTCATACGTGCGTGCGCGGCTGGCGATCGACAGAACCGTGGGCAGCGAGAGCACCTCGACCCCCATCACCGCACTGTCGACCCGACCGCGGGCCGGGCCGTCGACCTGGTTGGCCAGGCGCAGCACGGCGATGGCCAGCGCGACGTCGCCCTCCACCGCGCTGACGATGTCGGCGGTCGACGGGTCGCCGCTCTCGAACAGCCGGACCACCCGGTTGCGCGACTCGGCCATCACCGGGAAGGCCTCCAGAGCTTCAAAAGCCGCCGTCAGGCGGCGCCCGTGACCCTCGTTGTGATGGCGCTCACGCGCGGCATGAGGGTCGGTCGGGATCACGCTGGCTGACGCAGTCTCAAGCAAGGTCATCTATCCATCGGCAGCGATTGACGGGTGCGGCTGGATCCACACAACTCTCATATCGGCAAATGTTCGATGCCGGTTTAGCGCAGCGTAACCCTCGGGGGCCGTTGATGACGCACATCCCCGGGGCCCAAACCCGCTTGTGAATGTGCTTCGCCACCGTAGGCGGAGCGCCCCAGTTCGGCGCTATCCGGCCCGCCCGAGCGCGCGGTCGATGCGCTCCAGGGTGCGCTCCCGGCCGAGTACGGCCACGCTCTCGAAGATGCCGGGCGACACCGTGGTGCCGGCGATCGCCACCCGCACGGGCTGAAACACCTGCCCCGGTTTGGCGCCACGCTGCTCGACCACCTCGCGCAACGCCGACTCGACCGTCTGACTTGTGAACGGCTCGAGGCCGGCCAGCGCCGTCCGGGCCGCCCGCAGGTTCTCCCGCCCCTCGGGATTGCCGAGCACCTTCTCGAACGCCTTGGGATCGTCGGCTGGCCCGTCGAACAGGAACCCGGCCAGAGGCCAGAAGTCGGCCAGCGTCTGGATCTTCTCCCGCGTGATCTCTACGGCCGGGCCCAACCCGGTGCGGCCGGTGAACATCTCCAGGCGGCGGGTCAGCTCGTCGACCGGAAGCCCGCGCAGGTGCATCCCGTTGAGATGGCGGAGCTTGCGCTCGTCGAACACCGCCGGGTTCTTGGACACCCGCTCCAGGCGGAAGCGATCGGCCAGCTCCCGGAGGCTGAAGAATTCCTCGTCGGCGGAGAAGCCGGCGCCGAGCAGCGCGATGTAGTTGTCCACCGCTTCGGGCAGGTAGCCGGCGTCGCGGAGCTCCTGCACCGACGCCGCGCCGTGGCGTTTGGAGAGCTTCTTGCCGTCGGGACCGTGGAGGAGCGGCAGGTGCGCATAGCGGGGGGCGGGCTCCGCAAGGGCTGTGAACACCAAGAGCTGCTTGGGCGTGTTGGAGAGGTGGTCCTCGCCCCGCACCACGTGCGTGATCCCGGCGTCCAGGTCATCGATGGCGACAGCGAAGTTGTAGAGCGTGGAGCCGTCTGCCCGGGCGATCACCGGGTCATCGATGCTCCCGTTGGGAAAGCGGGTCTCGCCCCGGATGATGTCGTCCACGACCGTGTAGCCGTCGTCGGGCACTCGCAGGCGCACAGCTCCCCCCTCCTCGGGCTCGCCCCGGAAGCCGCGGTCGGTCCCGTGGCGCTCCTTGTAGGCACGCACATCGTCGGTGGTGGCGCCCGAGTGGTACGCATGACCTGACGCCAGCAGCTGCTCCATCGCCTGTCGGTGGCGCTCGGCGTTGTGGCTCTGGAAGGTCGGACCCTCATCCCAGTCCAGTCCCAGCCAGTTCAGCGCATCGAGGATCTGCTCGACGTTCTCGGGCGTGGAGCGCTGACGGTCGGTATCTTCGATCCGCAGGACCAGCGCCGCCTTACCTGAGTCACCCTCAGCTCCTGGCCCGCGGGCCAGGAGCCAGTTGTACAGCGCCGTGCGCGCGCCGCCGATGTGCAGCATGCCGGTGGGAGATGGAGCGAAGCGAACCCGCATGAGGAGCCCATGCTAGTAATCGAGGCCGGATGCTGATTGGGGCTCATGTCTCTCCCGCGGGCGGCTTGCCCAAGGCGGTGCAGCGGGGAGCGGAGATCGGTGCCGACTGCATCCAGATCTTCAACCAGTCCCCGCGCATGTGGCGGCCCACCGCCTACGCGGAGGATGACTTCGCGGCGTTTTGCGATGCCATTGCGGACAGCCCGGTCCGGGCGGTGCTGATTCACGCCGTGTACCTGCTCAACTGCGCCTCGGAGGATCCCGAGATCCGGTCAAAGACGCTCGCCTCGCTGACTCAGTCGCTGCGCGTGGGGGCCGGGATCGGAGCGGTCGGGGTGGTGCTGCACCCGGGCTCGGCCAAGGCCGGCGACGTCGGCCAGGCGATCGACCGGGCCGGGAAGGTGATCGCCGAGGCGCTGGCCGAGTCGGAGGGGTGCGCTCTGCACCTGGAGGACACCGCGGGCGCAGGCGGCACGCTAGGGCGGTCGTTTGAGGAGCTGGGGGCGCTGATCGACGCGGCCGGCGGCGAACCGCGGCTCGGCCTGTGCCTGGACTCCTGCCATCTGCTCGCCTCCGGCTACGACGTGCGCACAAGCAAGGGCCTGCACGACATACTGACCGAATGTGACCGCCGGGTCGGTCTCGAGCGATTGCATTCGCTTCACCTGAACGACTCGATGACTCCGCTCGGATCCAACCGGGACCGCCACGCCGTGCCGGGAGAGGGTGAGCTGGGCCGCGAGGGGCTGGCGGTATTCGTGAATGAGCCGCGGTTCCAGGGTCTGCCCGTGGTGCTGGAGACGGGGCGTGACGGCGGGAAGGTGACCGCCGAGGACATCGCGCTGATCCGCTCGCTGCGCCGCTAGCTTCGCTGAGACCCCAGGAGATAGCCCGCATCGCCACCCGGGTAGGGTTTGCTGCGGTGAGCTCCACCACGCGTGACGCCGACGCCCTGGTGATCTTCGGGATCACCGGTGACCTGGCGCACAAGATGACGTTTCGCTCGCTCTACCGGCTGGAGCGGCGCAAGTTGCTGAACACACCGATCTTCGGCGTGGCCTCCTCAGACTGGAGCCTGGACCGGCTCGTGCAGGAGGCCAAGCAGGCGATCACAGGCAGCGGCGAGGACATCGACGAAGCGGTGTTCAAGCGATTCGCGGGGCGCCTGCGTTACCAGCACGGCGACTTCACCTCGCCCGATCTCTACCAGGCGCTGGCCCAGCAGCTCAAGGACTACAGCAACCCGGTCTTCTATCTGGAGATTCCTCCGTCGTTGTTCGGGCGAGTGATCGCGGGCCTTTCCGAGGCGGGTGTGATCAAGCGCGGACAGCAACGCGTCGTGGTGGAGAAGCCGTTCGGCCACGACCTGGAGTCGGCCAAGGCTCTGGCCGCCGAGCTGCACCAGTACGTGGACGAGGACCAGCTCTACCGGATCGACCACTTCCTGGGCAAGATGGGGCTGGAGGAGCTGCTCTACCTTCGCTTCGCCAACGCGATGCTCGAGCCGGTGTGGAACCGCAACTACGTGGGCTCGGTTCAGATCACCATGGCGGAATCCGTGGGTGTGGAGGATCGCGGTCACTTCTACGAGCCGGTGGGTGCGCTGCGCGACGTGGTCGTCAACCACCTGCTGCAGGTGCTCGCCGCGACGGCCATGGAGCCTCCTGCCGCCGGAGATCCGAGCACCCTCAAGGACGCCAAGGTGGCCGTGTTCCGCTCGATGCCTCAGGCCGACCCCCAGCACTACGTCCGCGGGCAGTACGACGGCTACCGCCGGATCGACGGCGTGGCGTCTGACTCCGAGACGGAGACGTTCGCCGCGCTGCGACTGGAGGTCGACAACTGGCGGTGGGCCGGTGTGCCGTTCTTCATCCGCACCGGGAAGCGGATGCCCACCAAACAGACCGAGGTGCGCCTGGTGTTCAAGCACCCGCCCCGCCTGGGGTTCATCCCCCACTCCAGCCGGCGGCCCGAGCCCAGCCAGCTCGTGGTCAAGATCGACCCGGAGACCGGTGTCCAGATGATCCTCGACGCCCGGCGAGCCGGCAGTCCAGACGCCCGCGCGATCCATCTGGACATGCATTTCGCCCAGGAGGGCGGCGAGGGGGATACCCCCTACGAGGTGCTGCTGCGCGCGGCCATCTGCGGCGACTCGACGTCGTTCACGCGTCAGGACGGCATCGAGGAGAGCTGGCGGATCGTCCAGCCCCTGCTCGACTCACCCCCCGACGTGCACACCTACGCCCCGGGTTCCTGGGGACCCGACGAGGCTCAGAGGCTGCCGTCAGCGTCTGGCGGCTGGCGGGGCCCCTGGCTGGACTGAGCCTCGGGCTCGTCTGGTTCACCGTCGGCCGACCAGGTTCCGAACAGCCGCTGGCCTCGCTTGTGGGCGTGATACCACGCGGTGCCGCCGGTCAGCAGGGCGAAGGCGATCACCACGACGCCGATGATGCGCACCGCCGAGGAGGAGGCAAACGCGATCAGCCCGATTCCCACGAGCAGTTGTGCGGCGGCGATGAACAGCGTGAACGGGAGCTCGGTGTCGTCGTCGGTCATCGTCGAACGCTACCCGTGAGTCCGGTCAGGGCGTGACCCTCAAGCCCTGAGGATGTCGCTCAGAAAGTCGATCGCCCGCGGGTAGGCATCCAGCTGGTTGGCCAGGCGGGCGAGGCCATGGCCCTCGTCCTCATAGATGAGCAGCTCGCAGCGGACCCCGCGCTCAAGCAGGCCGGCCGCCAGCTGCTCGGCCTCGCTGACTGGCACGCGGGGATCGTTGCGACCGTGGATCACGAACAGCGGGGCCCGGATCGCGTCGGCGTGGGTCATCGAAGAGGCCTCGACGAGGAAGTCCCGGTCGGTGGCCAGCGACCCGTACTCGAGTTCGCGAAGCGTCCGCCGGTAGGCGGAGGTGTTCTCCAGGAACGTGACCAGGTTCGAGATCCCGACGATGTCCACTCCGGCCGCCCACAGATCCGGCTGGAACGCCAGCCCCGCCAGCGTCATGTAGCCGCCGTAGGAGCCACCCCAGAGAGCCGCCCGGGCGGGGTCCAAGTCGAGTCCCTCCAGGGCCTCGTGGATGGCCCGCAGGTCCCGGACTGAGTCCAGCCTCCGGGTGGTGTCGTCCAGTGACGCGTAGCGCTTGCCGTAGCCGGTCGATCCGCGCACGTTCGGGACCACGACCGCGAAACCGGCGCCGACCAGCGCCTGGACCCGACTGTCGAAGAAGCGCAGGGCCTGAGCTTCGGGCCCACCGTGAACGTCGACGACGACCGGGAGCCTGCCCCCTCTGGCGGCGGCCGGGCGGAACACGAACACCGGGATCCGCTCGCCGTCAAAGCTCTCGATCTCGTGCAGTTCCGGCGATGCCAGGTCCTTGGGCGCGAAGTCGGCGGGGCTGCGCGTGAGCCGGCGCGTTGAATCCCGATCGAGGTCGTGGACGTAGATGTCACCGGCCAGGCGCGGGGTGCTCAGCGTGTAGTGAAGCCGCAACCCGTCCCGGCTCGCGATCGGGGGGTCGAGGAACCAGGCGTGAGTCACCCCCACCTCGGGCGACGGGATATCCGCGCCGCGCACGTCGGCTGCGGTGTCGTAGCGCCACATGACGCTCGCGCCATCCCGGTTCTCGATCACGATGATCGCCTCGCCGCCGGCGGACACGACCTCGGCGTCATGCGCCTCGCCGGTACCGGGAACCGCGGCCGTCCTACCGGTGTGCAGATCGTGTCGGACGACTGCCGCGAAGTCCCGGCCCACGTTTGAAGACGCGTACAGGACCGAGTCGCTGAGCCAGGCCGGCGCGCCGATCGTTGCCGCCTCGTCAGGGTGGGCCAGCGGCATATGCGCCTCACCGCTCGCGACATCGACCACCACGAGATCGACGTCCAACGGCCGCGGCCCGGGTCGGAGCACGGACACGAACCGGCCGCCCGGCGAGAAACCGGAGGCCGGGTGACAGTAGCTGCCGCTCGCGTACAGGAGGCGGTGCCGCCTGCTCTCCAGGTCACACAGCCACAGGTCGAAGTCGACACCGTTGGCTCGGTTTGACAGGTACGCCAGCGTGCGACCGTCGGGTGAGATGCCGGCGAACTGATGTCCGAACTGAGGTTCAGCGGTGAGCGCCTGCAGGCGGTCAAACCCCGTGATCGTCGTGCCGGCCGCGTCCTCGAGGTCGATCAGATACAGCTGATGGCGCTCATCGCCGCCCGTATCGATGGCCAGCACCCCCTGACGGGCACCGGGCACGTAGCGAGCGCTGGCCACGGGCTCTGGCAACGATGTGAGCTGGATCAGCTCGTCTGAGACGAGCTCGTAGAGCTGAACGGTTCCACTCATGTCGCTGAGCGCCAGCAGGCGCTCGGGGGACGCCTGAGCGCGTTGCACGTCGGCCAGTAGCGTCCTGCGGGTGCTGAGCAGGCCACGGACGATGTTGGCGGTCGGCGCGCTCCCCATGACAGCATTCTGACCGGTCCAGCTCCGATGAGTTCGGCCCCGATCGACCGTCTCAGTGGATGAACGATGATGAAGACGCTTGACCCAAGGAGCTGCACATGACCGAGCCAGAGACACGGATCCTGGAACTGCCCGGCGGGGCGAGACTCAGCTTCGACACCCGGCCGGCCGGATCAGAGGACGGCGAGCCGCCGCTGCTGATGATCGGGGCACCGATGGACGCCGGCGGGTTCACCGCGCTGGCCGAGCGCTTCCCGGACCGGATGGTCGTGACCTATGACCCGCGTGGGGTGGGACGCAGTCCGCGGAGCGATGGCCTGACGGCGTCGAGGCCGGAGGAGCACGCCGACGACCTGCGCCGGCTGATCTCCGAGCTCGGAGGCGGTCCCGCGGACATCTTCGCCAGCAGCGGAGGAGCGGTGAACGGGCTCGCCCTCGTGAGCCGCCATCCCGACGCGGTGCGTATCCTGGTCGCCCACGAGCCTCCCCTGGCCGGTGGCTTGCCCGACAGCCAGGCGGTGTTCAGCGTCATCGAGGACATTCACGACACCTACGAGCGCGAGGGACGCGGTCGGGCGATGGCGAAGTTCATCGCCTTTACGAGCCTCAGGGGCCCGGTTCCCGCAGGCTTTCTCGACCAACCTCGCGATCCGGCGGACTTCGGTCTGCCCACCGGGGACGACGGCGGCCGGGATCATCCGCTGCTGGGTCCGCACCTGCTCTGGACCAGCGGTTACCGACCGGACGTCGAGGCCCTTCGCCGGGCCACCACCCGAATTGTCGTGGCCGGCGGCGCGGAGTCCGATGGCACCTTTCCCCACCGCGCGGGCCAGGCTCTGGCCGATCGTTTGGGCACCCAGTTGGTGACCTTCCCCAGCCACCACGCCGGTTTCACCCCCGAGGGCGATCCGGACGCCTTCGCGGCCGCGCTGCGCCGCGTCCTGGGCGCGCCCGCCTGAGACACACCGGCTCCGGCTGGCGCAGAGAAGCGGTCTCTACGCGGCCGCGCCCGCCACCAGCCCGTCCTCGCCGGCGGCCGGTGCCAGGATCGCCGCGCCGAGCAGGTCCTTCAACTCGGCATTCAGCCCGGTGCTGCGCTCGACTCGGAAATCCGGGCCGAGGCGCAGCATTCGCTGGCCGGCCCGCGTACGCAGCTCGACGACCACCTCCGACTCGCCGGGAAAGCTGATCAGCAGATCTCGCAGCTCGTCGATCACGGTGGCGGGCAGCGCCGCGGCATCGAGGCGCAACCGCAGTGCTGTGGCCGCACCGCGCGCCGCCTCGGTCTGGGCCTGGGCCTGGGCCTTATCGAGCTCCGCCTGGGTCGGCTGAAACCGCTCGACCGACTGCACGATCAGACAGGTCCTGGTCTTGTCCTTGTGGTCGACGCGACCCTTGACCAGCACGATCGCGTCCTGTTCGATGGCCGCGGCGCACTCCTCCAGGGTCTGCCCGAAGATCACCAGCTCGACCGACCCCTCGAGGTCGTCCAGGGTGGCGAACATCATCGGGTCGCCCTTCTTGGTGCGCAGGCGCTTGGTCTGAGAGATGATCCCGCCGACGGTGACGCGGTCACCATCGCGGGCCTCGGTCAACGCGAGCAGCGAGAAGTCGACCTTGGCCTGCATCGCCACCGCCACCTCCTTGAGCGGATGGGCGGAGATGAACAGGCCCACCGACTCCTTCTCCAGGGCCAGCAGCTCAGTGCGCTCGAACTCGCCGACCGGGATCGGAGCATGACTCGGCCGGGCAAGCGCTCCTGCTCCGCCGTCGCCGGAGGTCCCGCCGGAGCCGCCATCCAGGCCCAGCGCATCGAAGATCGAGCCCTGTCCGATCTGCGCGTCCTGCTGAGCCTTCTGGCCGGCCTGCTGGGCGGCCTCCAGCACCGAGAGCATCCCTCTGCGGCTGGCGCCCGTGGAGCCGAAGGCCCCGCACTTGATCAGCGCCTCTATGGCCTTCTTGTTCACGCAGCGGTTGTCGATCCGGGCGCAGAAGTCCCAAAGATCGGTGAACGGCCCGTCCTTCTCCCGGGCCTCCTTGATCGCCTCGACCGCCGCATAGCCGACGCCCTTGACGGCATCCAGACCAAAGCGGATGTTCCCGTCCACAACTACGAAACGGTGGTCGGACAGGTTGACGTCGGGCGGAAGGATCTGGATGCCCATCTGCTCGGCTTGAGCCACGAAGAACGGCACCTTGTCCTTGGTGTCCATCACCGAGGAGATCAGCGCCGCCATGTACTCGGCCGGGTAATTGGCCTTCAGCCAGGCGGTCCGGTAGGAGATCAGCGCGTAACACGCCGCGTGGCTTTTGTTGAACGAGTAGTCAGCGGATTTCTCGTTGGTCGCCCACAGGAACTCGATCACGGCCTCGTTCGTCCCCGAGCTCCGTGCCCCCTCCACGAACTCCGGCTTGAGCTTGGCCATCGCCTCACGGTTCTTCTTGCCGATCGCCTTGCGTAGGTCATCGGCGCGGGCGCCGCTGAAGCCGGCCATCTCCTTGGAGATGCGCATCGCCTGCTCCTGGTAGAGGATCACGCCCTTGGTCGACTCCAGGATCAAGCGCAGGCGATCGTCGGGATAGGAGATCGAATCCGGATCGTGCTTGCCGCGGGCATAGGTGGGGATCTGGTCCATCGCCCCCGGGCGATACAGGGCACCGAGTGCTACCAGGTCGTCGAACTCGGTGGGGCGCACTTTCTTCAACGCCTCTCGCATCCCTTCGGACTCGAACTGGAACACCCCGATCGCCTCGCCCCGGGCCAGCATCTCGTAGGTCTTGCTGTCGTCCAGGGGCAGCATCGTCATCTCGATCCGCTCACCCGTGGAGCGCTCGATGATCTCCAGCGCATCCTCGATCACATCGAGATTGCGCAGGCCCAGGAAGTCCATCTTCAGAAGGCCGATCTCCTCGACGGGCTTCATCGAGAACTGGGTGACCGTGCGGTAGATCCGCTCGCCGTTCTCATCCGACTTGTTGGAATCGGCCAGCTGCAGAGGCACGATGTCGGTGAGCGGGCGGTCGGCGATCACCACCGCCGCCGCGTGGATGGACGAGTTACGCACGATCCCCTCCAGCCCCCGGGCCACCTCGATGACCTGGGCCGCCTCCGGGTCGCGCTCGACCTCGGCCTGCAGTGGCTGGCCAGGCTTCAGGCAGTCCTCGAACTTGGGCGATCGCCCCTGCTCGGGGTCGGGGATCAGCTTGGCCAGCCTGTCGCCCAGCGCGTATGGGAAGCCCAGGACCCGAGCGGCATCCCGGGTGGCGGCGCGGGGGAACATCTTGCCGAACGTGACGATCTGCGCCACCGATTCCTTGCCGTACTTGTCGGTCACGTAGCGGATCACCTGTTCACGGCCGCGGACCGAGAAGTCAACATCGATGTCCGGCATGGACACCCGCTCGGGGTTGAGGAACCGCTCGAACAGCAGGTCATAGCGCAGCGGATCCAGGTCGGTGATCCGCAGCGAGTAGGCCACGATCGAGCCCGCGGCCGACCCGCGGCCGGGTCCCACCGGGATCCGCTGATCACGCGCGTACCTGATGAAGTCCCAGACGATCAGGAAATAGCCCGAGTAGCCCATCTTGTCGATCACGCCCAGCTCGTACTCGACCCGTTCCACCGCCTCGGCGGGCAGCGGGTCCCCGTAGCGCCAGGCCAGCCCCTGGAAGACGAGCTGGCGCAGGTAGTCCCGCTCGGCCATCCCATCCGGGCACTCGAAGCGGGGGATCAGCTGGCGCCCCAGCTCGATCTCGACATTGCAGCGTTCGGCGATCTCCAGGGTCGTCGACAGCGCCTCCGGCCACTCTGAGAACACCGAGGCCATCTCGTCGCTGGAGCGCAGGTAGAACTCGTTGGTGTCAAAGGTCAGCTTCGGAGCGGCCAGCGTCGATTTGGTCTGCACGCACAGCAGCGCCTTGTGGTGGGTGAAGTCCTCCCGGCCCAGGTAGTGGACATCGCCGGTGCCGACCAGCGGCCGGCCCACCTCGCGGGCGATCCGCACGATCCCCTCATTGGCCTTCTCCTGCTCGGCCAGCCCGTTCTTCTGGACCTCGAAGTACACGTTCTCAGGCCCGTAGATGCCGATCAGCTCATCCGCGGCCGCCCGGGCGCCATCCGGCCGATCTGCGAGCAGCGCCTGGCAGAAACGCGACTGCAGGCAGCCGGTCAGGGCGATGACTCCCTCGGAGTGACTGGCCATCAGCCCGGCGTCGACCAGCGGTTTGCCCCGCTGAAGGCCGTTCAGGAACCCGGCCGAGGAGAGCTTGACCAGGTTTCGGTAGCCGGTCGGCGTGGCGGCCAGCAGAGTCAGGTGGTAGTAGCGCATGCGCCCCTGAACCCGCTGGGTGTGGTCGTCCACCACGTAGACCTCGCAGCCCTGGATGGGCTTGATCCCGTGCTTCCGGCAGGCCTTGTACAACTCGATGGACCCGTTCATGACGCCGTGATCGGTGAGCGCCAGCGCCGGCTGTCCGAACGACGCCGCGCGCTCAGCCAGCCTGTCCACCTGAGCCGCTCCGTCGAGCAGCGAGTACTCGGAGTGAACGTGGAGATGGGCGCAGGCGTGGGTCATCGGCCGGATCGCCAAGGTTAGGTGCCCGGCCGGACAGTCGAGGGGGTCCGCCGCGGTTCCCGCCCCATTTTGCGAGAACCGCCGTGTCGCGAGCCGGGCGAAGGCTCGTCGGCCGCGGCGGAGCCGCCGGGAGAGCCGCCTGGCGGGGCGGCTCTCCCGTACGACGCTTCGCTAGTGGGTCGCGCCCAGGGCGGTGACCAGGCCAGTTCCGGCGGATCCGAGACCGGTCATGTTGTCGTAGCCGGAGCCCGTGTTGAGAGCCACCTGCCGCTGCGTGCACGCAGACGTCGGACCACTCTTGTGGCCCTTCGCGGGGCAGTACTGCTCGGTGCCCTCGTAGTCGATGATCCGGGTGCTGTAGATCATGCCGTCGGTCGTATCGATCGAGTTGGCGTAATCGGCCCGGTACTGGTCCATCTTGCCGCCGGCCGGCGGCAAGATGTCGTCGATCGCCGAGCTGCCGGTGTGCACGGCGGTCGCCTTGTACAACGTGTACAGCGCTGGGTTGACCAGGCCGAACCCCGTACCGCCGTGGGCCTGGATGGCGTTGGCCAGCAGACCGGCGAACAGTGGCGTGGCGAGACTGGTCCCGCCCAGGCGGTACTGGTCGTAGTAGCTGCCGTCGGGGAACGTCTGATACTGCCCGATCAGCTCCCCCGTGGCGGGATCGGCATCCATCGAGATGTCGGGCTCCACGCGCATCGGGCCGCCGCTGCCGGCTGCCTCGGACAGGCTCGACGGGACGACGCCGGCCTGGTAGGGCGGCTGCGGATACGACACGCTGGTGCCGCCGCCCGAGCCGCCGTCCAGCGCGAGGCCGATCGGCAGCCATGTGCCCTCCTGCGAGCTGCTGCAGCCGCCGAGCGCCACGTAGGTGGAGTTGCACAGCCAGCTGCGTGCCGTCGACCAGCCCCACTCGCCTGTGCGGGCGCCGTCTGAGCCGATCGCCAGCGAGGTGCCGCCCACTGCCGTGGCATACGGGCTCGAGGCCGGATAGTCGGCGGCCACATGGTCGATGGTGGTGAAATCGTCTCCGTTGTCGCCGGAGGCGAACAGCACGCTGATCCCGGTTCCGGCGGCCATCTCCAGGATCTGGTCGGTGGCCTGGCGGTCAGTCGCGCTCTCGGTCAGGTCCCCTGCAGTGGATCCCCACGAGTCGCTGACGACCTGGGCCAGGCCTCCGTCGATCACCGTGCGCAGGGCGTCGTTCAGATCTGCGTTGCTGCAGCTCTGTGCCCCCACATAGAGGAGGTTCGCGCCGGGCGCCATGTTGTGCACGGAGTCGACGTCGAGGTTCTGCTCGCCGTACCAGCCGTTGCCCGAGCACTGGCGCGGGATCGTGTAGCTCTTCGACAGGAGCTCGGAGAACTGCGTGCTCCGGAGCGGATAGGAAGAATCGTTTCTCGTGATGTAGGTCTGCAGGTCGGATCCGAGATGTGGGTCGGCGTAGGCGTCGACGATCGCCACCGTCACGCCGCTCCCGGTGGTGTTGGCGGGGTCGATCCCGTACGCGCTGCGCAACTGCGATCCGACGTAGCCGCAGACCGCCCACGGCACGGGCGTCGGATAACCGCTGCCGTACGTGGGAATGGTCGTGTCCGGCGGGGTTCCGAGCGGCCCACCGAAGGAGCTGCTGCACTGGGGGGCCGAGCGGTATCCCGCGGGGGGCGGGAACGGTCCGGACGTGGCCGGGGTGTTACCGGCTGTGGTGGCCTTCTTGTGGTCTGTCTGATCCAGCGTCTCGTTGACGCCGGTGACGCCCCCGACGATCGCGCCGAGCGATCTGGGAACGGACAGGTTCGTGTCGGCGACCCGAACCACCTGACCCTGCACCTGGTGCAGCGACAGCGACGTCCGGAACGCGGACTCGATCCGGCTCGCGGTGCCGGTGGCCGAAACCTCCATCCGGTCAGCCGAGGTGCGGCCGATCGCGAAGCCCTCCCGGCGCAGGAAGCTGCGCACCTTGGCCACGGACTTGGCCGAGGGAGAGAAGCGCGCCTCCCACTGCTTGGCTGTCAGGAAGTGCCCGTACCGCGAGCTTTTCGGGGTGGACACGGCCTTGGCCAGCGCGGCGGCGCGGGCGGCGTTGCGAAGCTTCAGATCAACCTGGAAGCCGATCTTCGTGCTGGCCGGAACCGAGCCGGCCTTGGGCGTACGCGTGGCTGCGGGCGAGGCCGAATGCCTCAACTGTGTGCGGCTACTCGCTGCGGACGCCTGACTGGCGCCCGCCAGTGCCATGGCGGCGACAGCGACCCCGATCGCGGCCAGACGAGAACGAGACCCTCTCACACGAACCTCCTCAAATATTTGGCTGCGGGGCCGCGAAAGCCGACGCCACCCCCACGAATGCGCCAGACAGTAGCTCTCCCGCTTGGCTCGTGCGCCGCCGGGGTCAGCTGGACGCTTCCGGGCCAGGATCGATCTGGGCGCGCAGGCGGCTGAGCGCCTCGTCGAAGCGCTCCGGGATCACGTCAGACGCCGTTGGAGGCGAACTCTGGGGGGGTTTCTTGTCGTATGGGCCAGAAAGTCCACCCGAGGCAGAGAACGCGCCCGGCTCGGGCTCCGAGAGTGCGACGCCCGCCGACGGCGTCCGGAGGGCTTCCAGCTCGGCCAGTGCCGACGCCGCCCGCTCCCCCGTCTCCCCCAGCCATCGCCACGCCGCGTCCACAGCCAGGCGCACCTGCTGCTCGAACTCCGCGGCCCGATGGCGCACCAGCTCCAGCTCGGCCCCCAGCTCTCGAGTGCGCCGTTCGGCCTCGGCCAGGCGCCGCTCGGCGGCCGGGGTGGCCGCCGCATCGACGCGCTCGCGCAGCTCGTCCTCCAGGCCCCGAGCCCGCTCACGCTCGCTCCACAGGCCCTGCTCGGCCAGCTGGCGCAGCCGCCGCTGGGTCTCCAGCTCCGCCCGCAACGATGCTCGCTCGCCCCCCGCCCGCTCGGCGGCGGCCAGCACACGCTCCTCCAGCTCGGCCGCCTGCCGGCGCAGCGCCTCGATCTCCTCGTCGGCCTCGGCCACGCGGTGGCGCGCCGATTCCAGCGCCAGCTCGGCGGCGCGCAACCTGCGTTCGGCGAGGAACTCCTCAGTGGTCATCCCCGTGCCTGACTCGCCAGGCCATCCGGGACTGCAGCGACCACAGCTCGATGAACCCAGGCGCGGCCGCCTGCGAGAACAGCCCGCCGGACTGCGAGAAGGTGGCCAGCGAGGCGTCGTAGATGGCGTTGGGCGAGTCTCGCGTGACCACACGAGCCACACCCTTGTACAGGTGCACGCCAATGACACCGGTCACCTGCCGGTTGACCGAGTCCATGTAGGCGTCCAGATCCTCGCGCAAAGGCTCCCACCACAGTCCGGCATACACCAGGTACGCCCATTTGTGATCCAGCATCGCCTTGAACTGATTCTGGTGGATCGTGCCGACCAGGCGCTCGAGCTCGGCATGGGCCGGCAGGAGGATGGCGGCGGCCGGCACCTCGTAGATGTCGCGCACCTTGAGCCCGACCACCCGGTCCTCGATGTGGTCGACGACCCCCACGCCGTGGCGCGCCCCGAGCGCGGCCACGCGCTCGAGCAACGACACCAGCTCGAGCTGCTCCCCGTCGAGCGACACCGGCACCCCCTGCTCAAAGCCGATCTGGACCGTCTCGGCCTCGTCGGGCGCCTCCTCGGGGCGGGTGACCAGCTGGAAGACGTCGTCCTGGGGCGCCGTTTCGAGCTCCTCGATCCAACGGCCCTCGCTGGAGCGTCCCCACAGGTTGTCGTCGATCGAGTACGGCGCGCTCTCGGTCCCGCCTTTGACCGGGATGCCGTTCTCACGGGCGTAGACGATCTCCTCCTCCCGGCCCATCTGCCAGCCCCGCACTGGCGCGATCACCTTCAGCTCGGGGGCCAGCGTGGCCACGGTGGCCTCGATCCGTACCTGGTCGTTGCCCTTGCCGGTGCAACCGTGGGCGATCGTGTCGCAGCCGGTGCGGCGCGCGTATTCCACGGCCAGCTTGGCGATCAGCGGCCGCCCCAGCGCCGTGAACAGCGGGTAGCCCAGGCCATACACCGCATTGGCCTTGATCGCCGGGACCACATAGCCGTGCGCGAACTCCTCCCGGGCGTCGATCACGTGGCACTCCACCGCCCCGATCTGGAGCGCCTTGCCCTTCACCACCTCGTAGTCCTCACCCGGTTGACCCAGGTTGACCGTGAGCGCCACCACCTCGGCCTCGTACTCGTCCTGGATCCACTTGAGCATCACGCTCGTGTCCAGACCGCCGCTGTAGAGCAGCAGGACGCGATGGACGTCGTCCTTGCGAGCCTGGTAGGTGGCGGTGATGACTTCGGCGTCGCGGGTGGACATCGGGGTCGTAGCGTACCCGCGCCTACGACCTGCGCGCCGTCCCCAGGCGGCGCTTGATGTCCAGCCACAGGGCCTCGTAGGCCATGGCGGCCGGACTGGCCGGGGCAAACGCGCCCACCGGGTCGCGCTCCTCCCCCATCTGCTCCACGTCCTCGGAATCCGGAATGCCGGCACCCAGCATCGTCACGTGATGGGCCTCCCGCATCCGCGCCATCACGCTGCGGTGCATCGGCCGGCCCACCTCGACCATCGAGAAGAACGCCAGCACCCGGAACCCGACCCGCCCGCCCTGCCCGTTCACGTCTCGGCCGGCCAGCTCCTCGAGCTGCTCGAACGTGCGCGAGGACAGTGCCGCCGGGATGATCGGGACAAGCAGCGCGTCGGCCGCCTCGAACACGCTCTCGGAGACCAGCGAGATGCTGGGCGCGCAGTCCAGGAAGATGTAATCGTAATCGGCCCGCATCGGCTCGATCACCTTGGCCAGACGCAGCGCCGGCCGCTTGAACGCGTCGAGGTCGAGGTCCAGGTGGCGCAGCGAGAAGTCGGCCGGGAGCAGGTCCAGCCGCTCATGGTCGGTGCCCTTGATCAGCTCGCCCACGCGCGAGCGCAGCGCCACCAGCTCCCGGGCACCCCCCTTCAGGCGGGGACGAATCCGGAACAGGTAAGTGCTTGCCCCCTGGGGGTCGAGGTCCCAGATCAGCGTCGCATGACCGTCCCGCGCGGCCAGATAGGCCAGGTTGACGGCGGCCGAGGTCTTTCCCACCCCACCCTTGATGTTGTAGGTGGCCAGGACGCGCGCGCTCAAGCGAAAGTGTCCTTGACCAGCTTGCGCTGGTCCTTGCCGGCGAACTCCTCGAACACCTGGCTGAACTTGCGCCGCGTCTTGGCGGCATCCTTCTCGAGCTGCGCGGTCAGCACGCCCATCGCCATCAGCGCCCGCGGCCCGCCTGGCAGGACCGCCACCTCGTCGGCCAGCGAGCGCAGCATGTCGATCTGCACCTCCCGGTCCTGGTGGTGGCCGAGCACGTCCTGGAGCGACTTGAGCGTCTTGATCATCGGCTTGACGACGCTCGCGTCGGCCGTCGGCTGCCCGAACAACTCCAGCAGATAGCGCAGCTCCTTGCCCTTCTTGCGCAGCTCGTGGAACTCCTGCGGCGGTGATTCGTCCCCACCCACCCTGATCGCCCCGCCCATCTCGAGCATCCGGCGGTAGACCTTTCTGATTCGCCGGGAGCTGTACCCGCCGATCGGCCTCCGGCCATACGGCCGATCGGAGTCCGGACCGTCGTCCAGGACATCCAGCATCTCTCGCCAGCGGCTCATCGTCTCACGCGCGCGATCGGAGCGAAGGGCCCGGCCCATGGCGCCGTGGGCCACGGTTCGCCGTCGCCTGAGAGCGGTGAGCAGCGGGGCCAGGTCGGGCCGGGTCTCCCGGGGGATCAGGTCGCGCATCGCGTCGAAGCCGAGCACGTACACGTCCAGGTCGCGGGCATCGCTGGTGGACTGCTGCAGCCATTTGAACTCACCCCGGGCCACCCTGAGCTCGTCGGGGTCAAACACATGCTTGAACTGCCGCTGCACGGCGCGCGTGCGGCGGATCGACACCCGGTAGTCGTGCAGGAACTCGGAGTCGGTATCGGCCAGGGTCCCCGCGAGGTTGGCGTCGATCACATCCAGGAGCGCCCGCAGCACGCGGGACACCGCGAGCACCGAGGGCTGGTCCGCATCCAGCGGCACGGCAACCTTCGTGCTGACGCCCTCTGGCCGCTCCCCGCTGGCCAGGATCGCCTCGTCAGGCAGAGGCTGATCCGCGCCGGCCAGCCCGAGCGCCGGGCTCAGCGCGGCGATCACCTCGTCGCGCTCCTCGCCGTAGCCGCGCACCACCTGGATACGCAGCCGCGTGCTCAACGGGGTGGCCGAGCCCCCACAGGAGACCAGCTCGGGCACGAGCACGTTCACGCGAACCACCGTCTTCTGGAGGTCATCCAGGATCCGGTAGGACTCGGTGCGAACGTGCAGGCGCCCGAGCGGCAGCAGGGCGCGCAGCTCGATCGCCCTGGCCACTCGGTTCCCGAGCTCTCCGGCCGGCAGATCGCGCCCGAACATGGGTCCGGCCGGCGCCTCGCACGGCGGCCCGGCGGCCACGGCGCTGATCATCCGGCGGTCGCTCAAAGCCAGGCGGCCGTGCTCGTGGGCCAGTGTCCAGCCTTCGCCGCGCACCAGGCGGTCGAACGTATCCAGCAGGACGTGGTCGCTCTCGGAGGAGTCGAGGCGCTCGGCGGTGAACGTGCCGTCCAGGGCCCGGTCGATGGAGTCCAGCGTGGCCGGCTGGCTGGCGATCAGCTCGATCGGCTCCGGGGTCACCGGGCCAGCCTACTCAGCCGGAGCACCGCCTCGTCGATCTCGGCCTCGGTCACGGTCAGGGGCGGCTCGAGGCGGATCGTGGCCGGTCCGGTGGC
>DASZMP010000074.1:0-10658 GCA_035551795.1 Solirubrobacteraceae bacterium
CACCGCCTCCCGCACGCTGTCGGCGGCCTCGCGGGCGCGGCCGATGCACACCAAGAGCCGCGCCCGCATCCGCAGCGCGCGGCCCTCTCCCTGCGTGTCGCCGCGTCGGCGATGAATGCCGATCGCCGCGTCGATCGCCCCCACGGCCTCAGATCGCATGTCCGACAGATACGCGTGATCGCAGAACCGCTCGAGCAGCTCAGCGCGTGCGACCGGATCGATGTCCTGGGCGAACCGCAAGGCCCGCCAGTAATGGTGCTGGGCCTCGCGCGAGGATCCCCTCTGCGCCGCCCGCTCACCCGCCGCCGATGCATAGCGGAGCACGGCGGGCCCGTCTCCGGCGGCCTCGGCATGGTGGGCGAGCCGGACATAGTCAGGCGGGCCCAGCGACGGATCGGCAAGCGCCGCCAGCGCGCGACGGTGGAGCATCACCGCGCGATCGGGTGGCAGTGACTCCGCCACAGCCAACCGGGCAAGCTCGTGACGGAAGAGCACCCCGTCCGCCTCCGCTCGCAACGCTCCCGAGGCCAGGCACTCGTCCAGAGAGCTGAGGCTCTCAGCCGTCATGCTCTCGAGCAGCCACACCTCCGCACGTTGAGGAACGACGGCAACGGCATCCAGGAGCACGCGGGCCGGCGAGCTCAGCCGCGCGATCCGGGCATGGACGGCATCGCTGACGGTGCGGGGGACCTCCTCCGTCGCCGCGGCGATCGCCTCCGTGACGAAGAACGGATTCCCGCCCGTTCGCTTGAACAACTCACCGGCGTCGAGAGTCGACGAGCCGGCGAGTTCTCCGATGGCCTCGCACGACAGGCCTCCCAACTCCAAGCGGGTCACCCCCTCGCCGTTCAGCTCCCCCAGCACCATCCGCAACGGATGGTCTCGGTGCAGTTCGTCGCTGCGGTAGCTGATCACGAAAAGGAGGGCCGCATCGCCGGCGCGCCGGGCGAGCACCCGAAACGCGTCGAGCGTCGCCTCATCGGCCCAATGCACGTCGTCGAGGATCAGCAGCGCCGGCGCAATCTCTTCGAGTGCTCGTGCGAGCCCGATGGCGACGTCGAACGGCTTGGCTCCCGCGGCAATCAGCGCCGCCGGCTCGCCTCCAAGATCGGCAGCGGGTTCCAGCAGCGGACCGAGCGGACGTGGCGTAAACAGAGGATCGCAGGTGCCCCACAGGGCAGTCATGCGCCCGGGAAGCTCGCCGTGAAACTGGCGCAGCAGGGCTGTCTTGCCGATTCCGGCCTCGCCGGAGACGATCGCGATGCCACCGCGGCGGCTGGCGGCCATCTCGGCGACAACCCCATGGAGCACGCCGAGCTCATCCTTTCTTTCGAGCAATACCCCGCGATCCACGGCGCAATCCTACGCGCCGGGGCCTACCAATTCATGGGGGGATTTCCCCATTTTGTCGTCCCGGTGCCGCGGCTCGGAACGGAGCTACTCGGCCGGCCTGGTCCGCGGCACAGCGGACAAAAGATGGGTGGTCCTCCCGATGTGCAAAGGCCGGCGCAGCCCTAGGTTCCGGCCCTGCGCTCAAGTCAACCAGTTGAGGAGGTCACATGCCGCGTTACATCGTGGAGCGCACATTTCCGGACGGGCTCAGCATCGCCGGCGGCGAGGAGGGTGCGCAGGCATGCCTGTCAGTGGTCAACCGCAATGCCGCCGACTCGGTGACCTGGGTCCACTCCTATGTCGCCACGGACAAGCGAAAGACGTTCTGCGTCTACGACGCGCCCACGCCGGAGGCGGTCCGCCGGACTGCCGTAGACAACGGCTTGCCCGTGGACACCATCACCGAGGTCCGCGCGCTCGACCCCTACTTCTACTTCTAAACAGGAGATCCAAATGAAGTTCTCAACCAGGCAGGTATTTGCCATTTCCATGTCGGTCGCCGCCCTCACGGGCGCCGGGGCGAGCGGTGCCCTCGCCGGTGAGGTCAAGGGACCCCCAGGCACGATCGACAACACGAACGACACCGCCGCCCCAAGCCACGCCAACTCGGCCTGCGCGTTCAGCGGGCTGAACGACTACAACAACGGACAGACGGTCTCACAGGTTCAGACCGCGGCTGATTCGTTCAAGTACTACGGCCTGGCGCCCGGCGTCGAGGGGACGCTCGGACTCTGCCGCGGGGGCACCAACTAGCCGTACGGCGATGCGGTAGAGCTGGGTCGCACTCTAGGTGGCCCCGCGAGGCGCGGGGCCACCTAGCCGAGCCCATCGCGCCGGTGGCCGCCACATGCCCCGGCCCGGTAGAGTGGAGAAGGTCGGTAATCCACCGCACGATGTTTCGCTCTCGCATTCGTCCTGTGGCCGGTCTTCCTAGGGAGCATGAGGAGTGCGTGACAGTGACCAAGGAGCCTCTCGAACCCGGACCGGGACGATCGACGGCGAACGCAGCGTTCGTCGCACTCACGAAGAGCATCGCGGAGCGCAACGAACAAGCGCAAAAGGAGGCGCGCAAGCTTCGAACCGCCCGCGACCGGGAGCTGGTTCGTAAGCGTCATGAGGAGGACCGCCGCTAAGGGCCTCGGGGCAGGCGATCAGCCGCTTCAGCCGGGAGATCAATAGACTGCGTGGTAGGGATCGAGCGTTCGTCTCGGTCAAAGCAGTGCCCGCGTTCTCGCAGTTGTTGCGCTCAAGCACCTCCGCGTTTCGCTGTGCACGTCCTCGGAGGTAAGGAAGATGGCCACAGGAACCGTCAAGTGGTTCAGCGACGAAAAGGGATTTGGATTCATCACACCCGATGAACCCGGGAAGGACCTGTTCGTGCACCACAGCGCCATTCAGGGCAACGGCTTCAAGTCGTTGGCCGAGGGGGCGAAGGTGAGCTACGACGCCGAGCAGGGCCCCAAGGGTCCCGCAGCCGCAAACGTTCAGACGCTGTAGCGCAACGGACGGCTTCGCTCGGAGGAGGGCGCGCCTGCGCGCCCTCCTCCGCTTGCGTCTGGCTGGGTGAGCGGCCCGAGAGCTTTACCCGAGCGCCAGCAGCAGCCGCTTCTCCCGGGCACGACTTGAGGTGAGCGCCAGGTTGGCCACGCCCACCTCCAGCACCTTGCCGTGGCGGGTCTTGAGCACTCCGCGACTGGAACCGTTGGGCGCCAGGTACCAGACGTTGTAGCCAAGCTTCATCCGACCGCTGAGATGGAGCCTCTCCCTGGCCGCGGCCACGGCCATTCCGTGACCCACCCCGTGCAGCCGGTACCGGCGCGCCGCGGTGCTCATGAACACGATCCTGCCGCTTAGGTGGCGCCGCTGAGCTCCCGGCAGCGACCTCAGGAGCTTCTTATAGCCGTAGCCGGCGCGGATGCCCTCGGGCCGCAGGCAGAAGAAGTCCTCGTGCGCCCGCCCATGACTGGCGTAATGAGTGATCCGCTCGCGCGCCCGACTGCGCGTCATCCCCAGGCTGAGCCTACCCACCGTGCCACCGTGCAGACGGCCGGTCGCCGCCTGGCAGCGACTCGATGTCTTGCCGGTCTGTGAGTAGCTGGGCGGCGTGATGCTGGTGGCCGGCGAGTTGACCACGAAGTCGAAGGGGGTGGTGGAGTCGATCAGGTTGAACAGTGTCGTGGAGGACTGCGGCGTGGCCGCTGTGGCCGAGAACCCCGTGACGCTGTACAGGATCTTGCCGTTGCCAGGGCTGCCCACGTCGGCCCGAGGGATGTGCAACGTGATTAGTCCGGTGGCGGCGTTGTAGGACGCCTGCGAGCTGCTGAGCACGTGGGTCTGGGGGTACGTGAGGTACTTGGTGTGCTCCTCGGGATTCGAGGGTGGGATCCCGGCGGTGTCGCCGGCAAAGAACGTCGGGGTGCCCGAGCCGCCGGCGCCCTGGCTGTTGTCCATCCCGGCGTAGTAGATGTGCCCGTTGCCGGTGGTGCCTGGATTCACCTCCGTCCACCGGATCAGCCAGCTGGCATCCGGGCCGCCCAGACCGCTGCCTGGGGCGAGCGTGTGCAGGTTCTTGACGTCGATCTTGGCGGTCAACGCCGGTCCCGGCCCATTGGCCAGCGAGGCTCCGGTCAGGTCGAGGTTGCCGGTGGTATCGCGTGTCCGGCTGCCGTTGGCCGAATAGTCGGCATCACCGGTGGGATCGGTGACCGATCCGGTCGGCCGGCCGGGGCCGTTGCCCTGGCTGACACTGCCTGAGATCAGGCTGGGACCGCTTAGCTGGCGGCTGATCACCTCCGGTCCGGCGTTCTCGCCGGCCGAGGTGTTGGCCGAGGTATCGAACACGTAGGAGACCAGGGCGGCTCCCTTGGCGTCGGTCCCCACCTGGAGGAAGTCCCCCAGGCTGCGGTCCCCGCCGGTCGTGCAGCCGATCCCGTTGGTGCAGATCGCCCCGTGCTTGACCGGCGCCTCGCTGACGTAGGAGGTGTGGTAGCTCGGAGCCTTGGCGTGAGCATTCAGGCTCTGGGCCATCTCGACGTTCCACTCGGCGTTCTGCAGGGCGCTGGCGCCGTAGTTGGTGCACGTGCCCGAGCCGCTGGCGCATGTCCCCTTCTCGCTGACTTCGGGGGTGTGATACCAGGCCACGTCAATGCGCCCGTTGCTACCAGCCGTGACCCACGGGAACGTGTTCGTTCCGGCGCTGAGACCACGGCCGGAGATCTTCTGCGGCGCCGACCAGGTGAGCTTGGAGGGATCACTGCCGGCAGGCTCGAGCGAGTGGACCACGTAGATCTGCTCAGGAGCGTCGCTGGTCCCGAAGTTGGGATCACTGCTGCTGGCGTGGTCGACCGGCCCGGCGGTGAACGTGACGTACAGATACCCGGCCGAGTCGCGGGCCCCGCTGGCGAAGTTCTCGCCCGCGATCTCCTCCGGGTTGCCGCTGGAATCAACGCAGCTGCGGCCTCCATCGGAGGTCATGGTGCTGTCCGGGCACAGCGGCCCGTCCAGGTTCGGGCTCTCAGTCCACGTGGCGGTGGTGGGGGTGCCGAAGCTGATCTTGCCCTCGGCCACGCGGACCCCGACCTCGCCGCTTGAGCTCTCCGTGGTCGTGTGGGCGATGTAGATGTCGCCGGTCCTGGGATCGTCGACCTGGTTTCCGGAGATGCCTTCGTTGCCGGTCACGCAGTCGTGCAGCGCGATGCCGACGCAGTCGGTGCTGGGGTTGGTGTGCCCCACGGGGGTGAACGTCGTCCCGTTTGTGGAGACCGTTTCCACCAGTGCGTTTCCACCCCCCGTGGAGGTCGACCCTGCCAGCACGTCGTAGTCCTGGTACAGGCGCAGGTTGGCCTTGGCCAGGCTGCCCTGCCCGGCAAACCACATGCGATCGTCGGGCGTGTTCGGTGAGCCGATGCAATTCGTGCTCCAGCTTGCGCCGCCGTCGCTACTCGTGCTATTGGAGATGTTGGTCAGGCCCTGGAGGTCGGAGAAGTAAAGGGCGTTGCCGGGATCCACGTACAGGTCCGTGTCACCGCCCCCGGCGCACGTCTCCTCCTTGGAGACAGGTCCGACGTTGCCAGGAGTGAACTGGTAGGAGTTGCCGTGGTCCCGGGACGCCCACAGGAAGCTCTCGGTGGTGGAGAAGCCGAATGGAATGCTGGTGAAGATGGTTCCGTTTGGCGCGTACTTGACGTCAGGCTCGAAGCCGGGACGCTGCTCATCGACGACCACCGCGTGGGAGAAGCCGACTGAGCTCGAGTTGGACGAAGGCTGCGCCGCCATCTTCACCGTGGCCAATGCGGCGTGCGCGCTCACGCGCTCCGAAGTCCTCGCCGCCACAGCCCGCGAACCTCCTCCAGCCGCCAGCAGCCATCCCACAACGGCACCCGCCAACGCGATGCCAACAACCATGCGACGCCCGACGCGCCGATCGATCATCCGACTTCCTCCCGCTGTATGGGTCCTCTGCCTGTGTCTGGGCCCGGATCAGACCGGCGACACTCACGGCCACCCTAGACCCCGAGCATCGAATCCGCGCCGGGTCGGGCGACGCGGGTTTGCTCCCTGACCGGTCGGCGCCGGTTCAGCCGGAGATCAACAGCTCGGAATCGATCGGCGGCGGCACGCCGGGGTCGCCCGGGTCGCCGGGGTCGGTCCGCCCCAGGGTCGGCTTCTCGTGGAGGAACGGGCTGCTCCGCCAGTAGGCGATCAGCGGGATGAATCCCAGCGCCATCGCGCCCAGACCGATCGCGTCGATCGTGAACCCCAAGTTCGGAATGGACTCACCGAAGATCCAGAACATGAACACAGCCCCGACGAAGGGGAAAAGGCCCATGAACACGAAGTTGTAGACGGAGTCCAGCAGGTGCCGGCGGAACGCGACGACGGCGGCGATCCCCGCCAGTCCGTAGTAGATCGCGATCTGAAGGCCGATCGCCGAAATCGCGTCACTGAGGACAGTGCCCACCGAGCCCACGAAGTTCGACAGCACGAACAGCGTGAGCGAGACCACGACGATGACGCCCGTGGCGGCGGCCGGGGTGCGCCACCGCAAATGGATCTCTCCGAACAGGCGAGGAAGCGTCCGCTCACGGGACATGGCGAACAGCGATCGCGTGACCTGGATGAGCGTCGTCTCCAGTGTGGCGACGGTGGACAGCATCACCGCGATGATCAGCAGCTTGCCGCCCACGCCGGGCCAGACCTTCTGGCCCAGGATCGACAGCACGTCGCCGCTGTTGTTCTGGATCGTGCTGGAGGACAGGTCCATGTTGATCACGATCGTGAATAGCTCGAACAGGAGGAACACGATGATCACGCCCACGATTCCGCCGATGCCCGAGGACCGCTCGCTGTCCTCGGTCTCCTCGTTGAGGTTGGACGAAACATCCCAGCCCCAGTAGTAGAAGGCGGCAATCAGGGCACCGCCGACGAACCCACCGAACCCGGTGAAGTGCGAGAAGCCCAGCCACGACCAGGAGAAGCTGACATGCGGATGACCACTCGCATGGGCGAAGCCGAGGACGATGAACAGCACGAGCAGCAGCACCTCGACGCTCGACATGATCCACTGGGCGTTGGCGGTCACACGTACCCCGCGGGCGACGAAGTAGGCCATGACCAAAAACCAGACGGCACCGACCGCCGTCACCCACCCGGTCTCGGTGGCTAGATGGTTGGAGAACAGCGACAGCGTCACCGAGCCGGCCGGAAGCGATCCGGCGACCATGAAGATGGTCGCCGACACGACCAGGGCCCAGCCGGAGAAGAATCCCAGTACCGGGTGCAGGACGCGGCCGACCCAGGCGTATGCCGCGCCGGCGTTGGCACCCACCTTGTTGAGATGGTGGTAGGCAACCGCGATTCCCATCATCGGAATTCCGCAGTACAGAAGCGACGCAGGGGCCGCGAAGCCGACGGCAGCGACGATCGCCGCCGTCGTGGCCGCGATCGAGTAGGCCGGCGCGCTGCCGGCGACGGCCATGACGATCGCGTCGAGGAACCCCAGCGAGTTCCTCTCCAGCGCGTGCTCGTGCTCGTGCGCCGGCTCCTGCCCGTGTCCCATCTGCACCTCAGCCACTCCTACCTCCTCCACCGCCCCGGAATCCGAAAAAACGACGCTACAGGTCGAGGGTTGCGCCAGAAAGTAAGTTTTGTCTCGATCGCTTACTCCGCTTTGCCCTCCGACCGCATGCGCGCCCAGGTGTGATCTCCTCAGACCAGGTTCGACAGCTGGCTCTGGCGCTACCAGAGGCCATCGAGCACGACCATCACGGGCGGCCGTCGTTCCGCGTGGCGGGCCGGATCTTCGCGACGCTATGGGATCGCGATCACATCAATGTGATGCTGGACGAGGGGGGCATCCACACCGCGGTCGAGGGGTCGCCCGGCGCCTGCCGGGAATTCTGGTGGGGGAGGCGCCTGGCGGCCGCGCAGGTCGATCTGACCGCGGCCAACGAGGGGCTCGTCCGCGACCTGCTGGCCGACGCGTGGGAGCGCAGGGCGCCCAGGCGGCTCGTCAAGGAGCGGGTTCACCCTCCGTCTGAGCCATGGACCGGAGCACCGCTGCGTATTCAGGCGCTGGCCGAGCTGTTCGGTCTCGGCGACGACGATCTGCACGCCTGGCAGGACAGCGAGGAGCCCGAAGAGGCGTTCGACGACTGGCTGACCGATCGAGTCGCCAGACGGCCCACGGGACGGCGAGCTCGCGCCACGTACGGCGCCGATGACGTGCACGACTTCGCCCGCCGAGCGATTCTGGGCGCGCTGGCGCTCAACAGCGGCGACCGCCTCCTCGACGTTGGTTGTGGGGGTGGCTTGCTCCTGCGGGAGGCGCTGTCCGCGGGCGCGTCGGCGACCGGGCTTGACCACAGCGAGGAGATGGTCAGCCTCGCGCGCGAGCGGGCGCCAGGCGCGGAGGTGGTCCTGGCCCGGGCCGAGCAAATCCCGTTCGCAGACGCGTCGTTCACGGCCGTGGCGATGTCTGTCGTGTTCTTCTTCTTCGCCGATCAGGTAGCGGTCCTGCATGAGGCTCACCGCGTCCTCTCGCCGGGGGGCCGGCTCGCGGTATACACCACCTCGCCGTCACTGCGGGGAACACCCGCGGCGCCGGAACCGCTGGCCGGCCGCGGCCGGTTCCACGAGAACCACGAGCTGGTCACGCTCGCCGAGGCGGCCGGCTTCCAGGGCGTCGCCGTCGAGGACCGTGACGGCGGACAGCTGCTCACAGGCAGCGCGAGGACGGGCCGCGGTCACGGGCCCTGACCTGCCACCCCTCTGGGGAGACGACCGCGAAGACGGGCCGAGGCGCTCACGAGCGGCCGACGATCAGGTCCTGCACCAGCTCGGGCCCGAACAGGCCGTGGCCCATCACTCCGGGCGTCTGGTCAAAACGACGCGCCAGCTCGAACGGATCCTCCACCGCGCCAAGGTAATCAGCGAGCACCCCACCGTCCGGGGTGATCGGCGCCCCGGCCCGCGTCTCGGCGGGGCTCACCGCCCGCAACGTGGCCGGTAGGCCGAAGCGCTCCAGTTCGAGCGGTACGGGCGACTGCAGCGTCCCCACCAGCTTGTCGGCCGAGGCGATCACCACGAACCGATCCGCCGCCGCGGCCACGATCTTCTCGCGGAGGTGCGCCCCGTGGCCGCCCTTGATGGCCCAGTGAGCGGCCGTCACCTGGTCGGCTCCGTCGATGGCGATGTCCAGCCGGTCCAGCCGGTCGAACGGCTCGACGGGGATTCCGAGCGCGCGGGCTGCCTGCTCGGTCTGCGGGGACGTGGCCACGCAGCGCAGGCCGGTCAGCGAGCGGCGGCCGAGCGCCTGGAGCAGCCAGGCGACGGTGCGCCCGGTGCCCAGGCCGACCCGCATACCCGGCTGCACCAGGCCAGCGGCCGCCTCCGCCGCTTCTCGCATCTGACTCTGAATCGTCTGATCCTCAATGGACGGCACCGTGTGGGCATCGTGTCACGCGCCACAGCCCGGCACGAGGTGCTCGAGATCGGGCGCAGCGGGCAAACAGCGTAAGGTTCCCGCCCAAGGGTATGGCTGTTCAGGCTCCGCAGAGCTACAAGCCGGACGACCTGAGGTTCTGGGCCCTGGTCTCCCGCTATCGCTGGTTTGCGCTCTCCACGCTGGCCGTGGTGGTGATCCTGCTCGTGATGTTCCTGGTGGCGGTGCTGGGACCCAAGGCCGGGGCGGTCACGGATTCCACGTCGTGCTCGCAGTGGGGCTCCACCAGCCAGACCGACCAGGCGGCCTACTCCCGGAAATACGTCCGCGAGCACGGCGCGCTGTCGAATGGGGCCACCAGCGCGGCCGCCGTGGAGAACGCCATCAACCACGGCTGCATGGCGGCGTATTCCTCCGACGAGGAGGACACCGTCAGCGTCCTGCAATCGATCCGCAAGCAGTACTGAGGCTCAGACGCGCCGGCGCATCAAGCGTCCCGGCGCAGCAGCGTGATCGCACCGAGCACGACCGCCAGCGCGGCGTAGGCGCAGAACAGCCCGAACCCTCCCCATACGGTCAGGTGATGGGGGTTGTCGAACGTGTGGCTGGCCACGGTCGTCCCGGCGTTCAGCGGCAGGTAGGGAGAGATGTCGTTGTTCAGGCTGGACGGGAGGATGGCGCTGATTCCCGGCAGGACGAACAGCAGCCCGACGAACGTGGCGATGCCACCGGCGGTGTTGCGCAGAATCGCCCCCAGGCCCACGCACAGGCATCCCAGCGCGGTCTGGAACAGGGCAGCGCCGATCACCGTACGCAGCGCCCCCGGATAGCTGATCGAGTGCTGGACGTGGTGCTGGGTGACGATCGCCTGGACGGCGTAGAAGGAGATCAGCGACGCGACGAGCATGAGCACGAAGCTCACGACCGCGAACACGATCACCTTGGCCCACAGGACCGGCAGCCGGCGCGGGACGGCCATCAGGCTCGAGCGGATCATGCCGGTGGAGTACTCGCCGCTGATGACCAGGACACCGAGCACTCCGATGGCCAGCTGCGAGAGGTGGTAACCGCCCACCGCCGTGTTGAGCGAGTCGTAGGTCAGCCGGTCGTGTGCCTGGAGTTGCGACCAGCGCGACATTTGAACGGCTGCCACCAGGGGACCCAGCCCGGCCATCGCCACGAACGCGAACAGCAGCGACCACCGCGTGGAGCGCAGCGTCCGCAGCTTGGTCCACTCCGAGGCGAGTACCCCGAGCACCGTCACTCCGTGCCGCGCAGTCCTCCGTTCCTCGGTTCGCCGGCCGCTCATCCCGATGGCGCTCAT
>DASZMP010000075.1:0-11661 GCA_035551795.1 Solirubrobacteraceae bacterium
TAGCCGACGAGGACCCCGACGCGATTGCGCGCCTCCACGTCGATCCGCTGCTCGGCTTCCAGGACTTCCACGGCCGCCGCCTCGCCTTCGAGGCCGGCGTCGACGCCGATGTCGTGCGGCCGATCGGCGCGATGCTCGCCAAGCTCTACGACGCGTTCGTAGCCGAGGAGGCGACGCTGATGGAGGTCAATCCGCTGATCGTCACCCCCGACCGGGATGTCAAGGCGCTCGACGCCAAGGTGACCCTGGACGGCAACGCCCTCTATCGCCACGCCGAGAACGCCGAGCTCCGCGACCGGTCCGCCGAGGATCCGCAGGAGCGGATGGCCAAGGAGCGCGGCCTTACCTACGTCAAGCTGGACGGCAACATCGGGATCCTGGCCAACGGTGCAGGCCTGTCCATGTCCACCCTCGACGTGGTCGCCGAGGCCGGGGGCGAGCCGGCCAACTTCCTCGACGCCGGCGGCGGTTCCAAGGCGGACGCGATCACCAACGCGGTCGAGGTGATCCTCTCCGACGACAAGGTCAAGGCCGTCCTGTTCAACATCTTCGGCGGCATCACCCGCTGCGATGAGGTTGCCAAGGGCCTGATCGAGGCCTTCGCGCAGATCAAGCCGACCGTCCCCTTCGTGGTCCGCCTCGACGGGACCAACGGCGAGGAGGGCCGGGCCATGGTCGCCGAGGCCGACCTTCCCAACGTACACACCGAGTCGACCATGGACGGCGCCGCCGCCAAGGTCGTGGAACTAGCCCGCGGAGGCAACTGAAATGGCGATCCTGGTCGATAAGGACACGCGGCTCTGTACCTCCGGTATCACCGGGCGAGAGGGTACCTTCCATTCGCTGCGCAATCGCGAGTACGGCACCCAGGTCGTGGCCGGCGTCACGCCCGGCAAGGGCGGTCAGGATGTCGAGGGCGTCCCTGTGTTCAACACGTTCCACGAGGCGGTCAGGCAGGAGGGCGCCAACACCGCGATGATCTTCGTGCCGCCGCGGTTCGCCGCCGACTCGATCCTCGAGGCCGAGGACGCCGGCATCGAGCTGATCATCGCGATCACCGAGGGCATCCCCGCCCACGACGAGCTGCGCGTGTTCAACATCATCCGCAAGAACGGTCGCGCCCGCCTGATCGGTCCCAACTGCCCGGGCATCCTGTCGCCGGGAAAGGCCAGCGTGGGGATCATCCCCGCCTCCTTCTTCAAGGAGGGCAACGTCGGCCTGGTGTCCCGCTCGGGCACGCTGACCTACCAGATTGGCAACGAGCTGGCCGAGAGCGGCTTTGGCAACTCCTCGATCGTGGGGATCGGCGGCGACCCCGTCCCGGGCAGTGACTTCATCGACATCCTCGGGCTGTTCCAGGACGACCCGGAGACCGAGCTGATCGTGATGTGCGGCGAAATCGGCGGCGACGCCGAGGAGCGGGCGGCCGAGTTCATCGAGGCGCACGTGACCAAGCCGGTGGTGGGCTACATCGCAGGCTTCACGGCACCGCCCGGCAAGACGATGGGCCACGCCGGCGCGATCGTGTCCGGCTCTCGCGGCACCGCCGCGGCCAAGGCCGAGGCGCTGGAGGCCAAGGGCGTGCGCGTCGGCCGCACCCCCACCCAGGTCGCCGAGATCGCGATGTCGATCCTGGGCGCCACCGCGTAGAGCGGGCGTTTTCCTCGTTGGGAGCGACTTTGAGTTCGCTCCCAACGCCCCGCGCTTCGCTTGGGCACGCGACCGCCCGGACCACTCCGTAGTCTTATGGCAGATGCCCAAGACGATCTCGTTCGCCCGCGGGGCGCCCTCCCTAGACATCGTCGACGTAGATGGCCTGCGCGCCGCCGCCGACGCCGCATTCCAGAAGGACCCGGCCGGCCTGACCGCCTACGGCACCGCCGTCGGCTACGTGCCGCTGCGCGAATGGATCGCCGAGCAGCACGGTGTTCCAGTCGACCGCGTGCTCGTCACCAACGGATCGATGCAGGCCGATGCGTTCCTGTTCGACGCACTTGTCGGTCCCGGCGACACGGTGATCGTCGAGCGCCCCACCTACGACCGCACGCTGCTCTCGCTGCGGGACCGCGGCGCCGACGTGCGGATGGTGGAGCTCGAGCCCGATGGGATCGATGTCGACGCGCTCGAGCGCGTGCTCAAGGCCGGGGCCGACCCGAAGCTCGCCCACATCATCCCCAACTTCCAGAACCCGGCCGGCTACACCCTGTCGGCCGCCAAGCGCGCGCGGCTGCTGGAGCTCGCCCGCGAGCACGATTTCGTGATCTTCGAGGACGACCCCTACGGGGCGCTGCGGTTCGCCGGTGAGACGGCCCCCACGATGGTCTCGATGGATCCCGAGCGCGTCGTCTACGCCTCGTCGTTCTCCAAGACGGTGTGCCCGGGGATCCGGGTCGGCTACCTGGTCGGGCCGGCCGAGCTGATCGCGCGGATCCAGAAGCTGGCAGTCGGCGCCTACATCTCCCCTAACATGGTGGCCCAGGGCATCGTCAACGAGTTCGCGCGCTCGGGCGCGCTGAAGACCTCCATCGAGACGGTCAAGAAGGCTCTGGCCGAGCGGGCCCGGACGCTGTCGGAGTGCCTCGAGAGGGAGCTGCCCGACGCGCGGTTCGTGGCACCGCAGGGTGGCTACTTCCTGTGGGTGGACCTGCCCCGCGGCACCGATGTCGGCGCGCTTCACCAGGCCGCCGCCAGCCGCGGCGTGCAGTTCGTGAAGGGCTCTGACTTCGTACTGGAGGGCGGCGAATCCAGCCTGCGGCTGGCCTACTCGGGCGTCACGCCAGACGACATCCGGGAGGGCGTCTCGGTCCTTGCCGAGGCCTACCAGGAGCTCACCTCGGCAGCGCCGGTCCATGCTGCCTGAGGAACTCACCGCCTCCGGCGACCTGGCCGGCCGCGGCTACGGCTCGCTGGTCGCTCAGATTCGCGAGACGCACGAGGCGCTGGCTGCCCGGGTCTTCCGGCGGGTCGGCGAGGTGTCCCGGCCCGTGCAGATGGCCCACGACGCGATCGCCGGTCTGGCCTACGGCTCGGTCGGCGCCGCCGGGCGCGCCCTGATGGAGGCCACCGGCCAGGGAGCCGCACTGGCGCAGCCGGAGGATGCCGAGTCGATGGAGCGCACAGTGGCCGGACGAGTGGTCAAGGGCGCCCTGAGCGGCCTCTGGGGTGATCGCCTGGCCGAGGAGCGCAACCCATTTGCCGTCGATCTCGCCGTCCGTGTGAAGGGACGGGACGTAGCGGCCACCCCCGGTGAGATGGCCGCAGCCTTCCCTGCGCCCACCGCCCGGATCGCCGTGTTCCTGCACGGGCTCTGCGAGACCGAGGACGCCTGGCGGTTGGCCGCGCGCGGGGCGCGGGTGGCCGGCGAACCGCGCCCGCCCACATACGGCGAGCGCCTCCGCGACGAGCGCGGCTACACCCCGGTCTACATCCGCTACAACAGCGGCCTGCACATCTCCGATAACGGGCGCCGGCTGTCGGCGTTGCTGGATGCCCTCGTCACCGTGTGGCCCGTGGACGTGGCCGGGATCGCGCTGATCGGTCACTCGATGGGAGGCCTCGTCGCTCGCAGCGCCTGTCATTACGGCTGCGAGACCGGGTGGTGCGAGAAGGTGACCGACGTGTTCACGCTCGGCACGCCGCACCTGGGCGCGCCACTGGAGCAGGGTGCCCACGCCGCCGCCTGTGCCCTGGCCCGCCTGCCGGAGACACGCCCCGTGGCGCGCGCCATCAACGCCCGGAGCGTCGGCATCAAGGATCTCGGCCGCGGCTACCTGACCGATGAGTGCTGGGGCAGCCAGGACCCGGAGGCCTACTTCCGTGACACGGCCCGGGACATCCCCTTCCTGGCTCACGCCAACCACTACTTCATCTCGGCCAGCCTGATGCGCGACCCCGACCATCGCATCGGCCGCCATATCGGCGACCTCCTGGTGCTGCACGGTTCGGCGTGGGGCACGCCGGGGCGTGGCGAGCGTCTGCGCTTCCCGGTCGATCACTACCGCCACTACGGCGGGGCCACGCACATGGACCTGCTCGGGCACCCGGCGGTGGCCGATCAGATCGTCAAGTGGCTGGCGCCGCGCGAACCCGTGGCGCTGCTGCCCGCGGCCGTCCCGGCCTGACTTGCAGTGAAGTCAGCGCGCCCCGCGGCCGCGCTCCGCCCTGCGGCGATTTGCCAAGATCCGGACCTGTTTGAGCGCGCAAATCGTTTCAGCTACCGCCCGTAGCGATCGCGCCCGAGCACCAGCTGCTCGGGCAAGGCGATCCGCGGCGGCGGCGAGGGATCGGCCAGCACGGAAACGGTTTCGGCCACGCTGTTGGTCACGGTGGCGGTTGCCGCGTCGATGGCCACCTGCACGTGCTCGCCGTCGTTGACCGAGACCCGCCCCTTCAGCCCGGGCTCCAGCCCAGCGTCCTTGAGGTAGTGCAGAAGGTCCTCGGCCTCGTTTTCGAAACGCAGGATCTTCACCGTCGCCCCGGTCTCGCAGTCGGCCAGCGGCACCCCGTCGATCCGCTCGCCCACCCGGATCGGATGGCCATGCGGGCAGGTCAGAGCATCGCCCACCGAGGCCCGTACGTAGGCCTCGAAGCGCGGTGTCATCGCGTGCTCCAGACGTTCGGCCTCCTCGTGCACATCATCCCAGGGCACGCCGACCTCGTCGGTCAGGAACCGCTCGATCATGCGGTGGCGGCTGACGATCCGCTCGGCGTGCGCGCGCCCGGAGTCGGTGAAACTGATCGCCCGTCCGGCGCTCCGCTCTATGTAGCCGTCTCGCTCGAGCCGCCCCAGCATCTCGGAGACGGTGGGTGCGGACAGTCGCATCGCGCGCGCCAGGTTCGCACCGGTCATCGGCAGCCCCGCCTCGAACAGCCAGAACAGCATCTCGATGTACTCCTCCTCGGCGGGAGTGGCGTGGTCGGCGGCCATGGGATGATCGTATCGGGCTACCATCCCGCCACTTTGGCGCTTCCGCTCAAGCCCGTGATCGAGCCTCAGCTGGCCCGTGGCAAGCCGCAGCTGCCCCAGGGCGAGGAGTGGGTCTACGAGCCCAAGTACGACGGCTTCCGGGCAATCGTGTTCGTCGACGGGGATGACGTGACCATCCAGTCTCGAGGCGGCAAGCCGCTCGGCCGCTACTTCCCGGAGTTGAGATTTCCCACCGGACGCTACGTGCTCGATGGCGAGATCGTCGTCGACGACAGCGTCGAGACCGATCTGCAGGACTTCGACGCACTCCAGCAGCGGATTCACCCGGCCGCGTCGCGAATTGCCATGCTGGCCGAGCAGACCCCGTCTCGCTACATCGCCTTCGACCTTCTCGCTGACGGGGACGAGACGGTCATGACGCTGCCCCAGGCCGAGCGCCGCGCCCGACTCGAGGGGCTGCGGCTCGACGGTGTCTCACTGACTCCGATCGTCGCCACGCCGGCCGATGCCGAGCCCTGGCTGGCCCGCGGCGAGGGCGTGGTGGCCAAGGACTCGCAGGCCCCCTACCGGCCGGGACAGCGCGTCGGGATGGTCAAGGTCAAGCGCCTGCGCACGATCGATGCCGTGGTGATGGGCTACCGGCCCGGCAAGGAGCAGAACACGGTCGGCTCGCTGATCCTCGGCCTCTACGACGAGGGCGGAGAGCTGCACGTGGTCGGGCACTCCTCCGGGCTGCGCGCGGCCGAGAAGCGAGCCCTGGTCGGCAAGCTGGCCCCCTACGAGACCGGCGTGCACGGCCACGGCGACCCCAGCCGCTGGAAGAACGAGAAGGAGCTCGAGTGGGTCAGCCTGCGGCCGGAGCTGGTCGTGGAGGTCACGTTTGATCACGCCAGCGCCGGACGGATCCGGCACGGCACCAAGATCCTGCGCTGGCGCGATGACAAGCCCCCGCGCGAGTGCGCGCTGGCGCAGATGGACTCCTAGCTTCCTGGCCGCCTAGCGCTTCTTGCGCGCGCGGCTCGGTTGCACGCGTGGCGCCTCACCGGGCATCTTGGGGAAGTTCGGTGGCCAGGGCGCGTCGGGCAGCCCGCCGTCCTCGTCGCGCTGGGCCAGCTCCAGCAGCTTGGCCAAGGATCCCGGCTGGGCGTGCATGTCGGCGCTCGGGTCCCCCACCTCCCTGACCCGATCGGGCACCGTGTCCAGGCGCAGCTCGGCCGGTTCGACGTCACGCACCTCCTCCCAGGTGAGCGGCGTGGAGACCCGTGCGTCGGGGGTGGGCCGCACGCTGTAGGCCGAGGCCACCGTGCGGTCGCGCGCGTTCTGGTTGTAGTCGATGAACACGCCGTGGCGCTCCTCCTTCCACCACGAGGTGGTGGCGAGCTCAGGGGCGCGACGTTCGGTCTCCCGGGCCAGCGCCACGGCGCCGCGGCGCACGGTGATGAAGTCGTGCTCGGGCTTGATCGGGACGTTGATGTGGATGCCGCGGGAGCCGCTCGTCTTGGGAAACCCGGTCAGGTCGTGATCGGCCAAGACCTCGCCCACGACCACGGCCAGCTGGCGTACGTCGTCCCATGTGGCCTCGGGCGTGGGATCCAGGTCGACGCGCAGCTCGTCGGCACAGTCAAGGTCGGGCAGCTTGGCCTGCCAGGGGTTCCAGTCGATCACTCCGAGGTTCACTCCCCAGACGAGGTGCGCCTCGTCGTCGCAGACCAGCATCCGGGCGGGCCGGCCGCTGGGGAAGCGGACCTCCGTGGTGTGCAGCCAGCCAGGCGCCGAGTCCGGGATGCGCTTCTGGAAGAACGCCTCGCCGGTCACCCCGTTGACAAAGCGCTTGAGCGAGGTCGGCCGGTCGCGCAGGTGGCGCAGGGCCGGCTCGGCCACCGCCAGGTAGTAGTTGACGACGTCCAGCTTGGTGTGTCCGGGCTCGGGAAAGAACACCTTGCCCGGGTTGGACACCTTGACCTCCTGGCCGGCCACCTCGATCATCGTGTAGTCGCTCGCCACCGCCTGAAAGGATGACGCCCGTGGCGGTCAAGGGCATTCCCACCGAGGTCCTGGTTGCACCGGACAGCTTCAAGGGGACCCTGCCGGCCGGCGAGGTGGCCGATGCGATCGCGCGGGGGCTGCGGGCAGCCGGGCGGGAGACCTCGGTGATGCCCGTGGCCGACGGCGGCGAAGGGACGCTGGCGGCGCTGGGACCGGCGCTCGGATTGGAACGGCAGATGGTGAGGGTCAGCGACCCGCTGGGCCGGCAGGTCGAGGCGGGGTTCGCGCTGGGTGAGGACACCGCGGTGGTCGAGACCGCGGCGGCCAGCGGTCTTGGCCTGGTGAAGCCGTCCGAGCGCGACGCCGTGGCCGCCAGCACGCGTGGCACCGGGGAGTTGATCGCCGCCGCCGCACAGGCGGGGGCCAGGAGGATCCTCGTGGCCGTGGGCGGCAGTGCCACGACCGATGGGGGACGCGGTGCGATCGAGGCCATCCGCCGGGCCGGGGGACTGGGGCAGGTGAAGCTCGTCGTCCTGTGCGACGTGCGCACGCCGTTCGAGCAGGCCGCCCGGGTGTTCGCCCCCCAGAAGGGCGCGTCGCCGGATCAGGTCACTCGGCTGTCCCGGCGCTTGCAGCGGCTGGCCCGCTCGTACGGGCGCGATCCACGAGGCGTCCCCTTCACCGGTGCCGCCGGCGGACTGTCGGGAGGTCTGTGGTCCGAGTTCGGCGCCCAGCTGGTGCCGGGCGCCGCCTTCGTGCTCGACGAGATCGGCTTCGATGCCCGCATGCAGGAGGCCCGGGCAGTGATCACCGGCGAGGGCCGGCTGGACTTCCAGAGCCTGGCGGGCAAGGCCGTGGCCGAGGTGGCCACGCGTTGCCGGCAGGGCGGAGTGCCCTGCCACGCCGTGGTGGGTCAGCTCGATCTTGACCTGTTCAGCCGCCGCATCCTCGACCTCCAGCGGGTGCTGGAGGCCGGAACGCCGGCCGCGCTGGAGCAGGCGGGCCGGGAGCTGGCAGCCGATCTCTGAGCCGGCCGGCGTCCGGCGCGTTCAGTGCTTGAAGGCCTGGCGCTGCGCGGTCTGGCGCTTGGGCAGCGGAGCATCGAGCGACTCCAGCTGCTCGGTCTGCTCGCCGAGCTGGTCCAGAAGCTGGTCGCCCATGTCGTGATTGAGCCCCGCCCGGACGACGATCCGCAGGACGCTGAGGTCCTCCCGGTTCTTTGGGAACGTGTAGGCGGGAATCAACCAGCCCCGCATGCGGATGTACTCGGAGACGTCGAACACGGAGTACTTCTCCACGCCGTCCTTGAGCTTGAACGCGAACACCGGGAGCTCCTCCCCCCGGGTCAGCAGCTCATACGGTCCCATCTCTTCGATCCCGGCGGAGATGTGCATGGCCACCTCCTGGGCGTTCTGGATCGCTCGTGTGTAGCCCTCTCGCCCTAACGTGGTGAACATGAAGTACTGGGCCACGACCTGGCTGCCGGGCCGGGAGAAGTTCAGTGCGAAGGTCGGCATGTTGCCGCCCAGGTAGTTGACGTCGAACACCAGGTCCTTGGGCAAGGCCGCCTCGTCGCGCCAGATCGCCCAGCCCACGCCCGGATAGATAAGCCCGTACTTGTGGCCTGAGGCGTTGATCGACTGCACGCGCTCGATCCGGAAATCCCACTCCAGATCGGGCTGGATGAACGGCGCCACGAATCCGCCCGAGGCGCCATCGACGTGCACGGGGATGTACCAGCCCTTGTCTGACTCGAGCTTGTCCAGCGCCGCCGCGATGTCCTTGACCGGCTCGTAGCTGCCGTCAAAGGTGGATCCGAGGATCGCCACGACGCCGATCGTGTTCTCGTCACAGTTGGCCACCGCCTCCTCGGCGCCGAGGTGGTAGCGGTCGCCCTCCATCGGCACCATGCGCGGCTCGACCTCCCAGTAGCGGCAGAACTTCTCCCAGCACACCTGGACATTGGCGCCCATAACCAGGTTCGGCTTGTCCGTCGGCCGCCCCGCCTTGTGCTGGCGTGCCCGCCAGCGCCACTTGAACGCCATGCCGGCCAGCATCGCCGCCTCACTCGAGCCGGTGGTGGAGCATCCGGTGGCCGACTCGGCCTCGGGCGAGTGCCACAGATCGGCGATGATGTTCACGCACCGGGACTCGAACGCCGCCGTCTGCGGATACTCGTCCTTGTCGATCATGTTCTTGTCCATCGTCTCGGCCATCATCTTGGCCGCCACCGAGGGCATCCAGGTGGTCACGAACGTGGCCAGGTTCAGCCGGGCCTGCCCGTCCAGAAGCAGCTCGTTGGACAGCACCTCATAGGTGGTGTTGCCGTCGATGCCCTTCTCCGGCAGCCGGTGAAACGGGATGTTGAAGCTGGGGTCCTGGACATGCACAGCGGTCGGGTTGCGGCGCTGCCTGCGATCGACTTTCCGGCTGAGCGGCATGCGAGTCTCCTTGGCGGGTTACCGCTGGGACTATCTCAACTCCGCTGGTGATTCAGGCCACTAGGCCGAGTGATCCAGGGCACCGCCGTCGGGTGGCGGCTGGCCACCGAGCTCGATCAAATGGGCCTGAAAGGCCTGCGCATCCCGAGCTGGGACGAACGGCTGATTGCCGTCGCGAAGCAGCGATTCGAGCCGCTCGAGCTCGAACAGCAGCGACAGCTTCCCTGGTGGATCGTCCCACTCGCCGGAGTCATACCGGGCGGTCCAGGCAGCCAGCGCGGCCAGGGCCTCCACCTGAATCGAGTCCTCCCACCAGCGCGATCGGACCGGGAGTCCGTAGCGGTCGCGCAGCAGGCAGACGTCCACCCACAGCCGCTCGAACCAGATCCACCGCTCGCGGGGCAGGAGGCCTCGCCAGTCCAGCGGCCAGCGTCGCAGCTGCGCTTCCGGCCAGCTGTCCGGTTCGCTCGCGTCCCAGCTCTGCGGGTCCAGGTCATCCACGGGCCAGCCTGCGCAGTCGCCGGTCGGCGAACCAACGACGGAGCCGAATCTGGACCGGTGCCAGGCGCCCGTACAGGAGCAGCGCGCTCCCGTCCGGCAGCTGGCGGAGTGCCTCCGGTGCGATCAGCGGGCGCCGGCGGCGCGCGGTCGAGCGGGTGGGACCTCCGGATCCGACCGTCCTCGTGACGTCCAGCGTCTCCTCCTCGCCGACCAGACCAGCGAAGTAGCGCAGCGTCTCCAGATCTGCCACCCCGGGAAGCAGCATCCTGGCGCGGTGACTGTTCACGACTGTCTCGGCCTGCTGCCCGTACCGGCTGCGTGCCTGCGCCATGTCGTGGAAGATGGTCAGCAGCTGGATGTGATGGCTGGGCGCGGTCGAGGCGATCTCGGCCAGATTGGGCAGGGGCGCCACGTTGCCCGCCTCGTCCAGACAGACCAGGAGCGGCAGCTCCAGGCGCCCTCCCGCCCGGTTTGCCCCGGCGTAGGCGGCGTCGATGACCTCCGAGGCGAGCGCCAGGAACAGGGGCCGCAGGAGCTTGGAGGACTTCGCGTCGCCGATCAGGTACAGCGTGTTGGGGTTCTCCAGGAGACGCTCGGGAGTGATCTCGCAATCTCGGGCCGAACGCAGCACGCGCCCGAACCGGTACGCCCTCACAAGGGTCTGAGCGGTCGCCTCGATCGATGACCGCGTGCGGTCGGCCTGAGCTTGGAACGCGCGAGCGGCCTCGTAGGCGGCCTGGGCGTCCTGGTGCTCGCCGGGGCCACTCGCCCGCTGCGCGGCCTGCTCGAGGGCGGCGTCGAGCTCGCGCAGCCGCTGCCCGTAGGCCCAGGCCACCACCCGATCCATCCGCTCCCCCGAGCGCGCGGCGGCGAACAGCAGGGGCGCGAGGCGCTGCTCGGCGGCCACGGCCCAGAATTCCCCACCTTCCACGCCGCGGCCGTCTAGCTCAGCCGCCGACGTGAGTCGCCAGGCGGTTTCGAGCGCTCCCTCCCAGGTTCCGGCGGTTCTCAAAGGCGACCAGGTGGCCGAGCGCGTGCCGGTCAGTTCGAACGGGTCGAAGACCATCGTCTCGCCCAGTTGTTCCCGGCGAGCGGCGGTGGCGTCAAGAAGATCGGTCTTGATCGATGAGGCGATCGCCGGGCCCTCCCACTCCAGCAGCGCCGGTATGGCAAGACCGGCGGACTTGCCGGACTGCGGCGGACCGAATGCGATCAGAGCGTGTCGCTGCTCTCCGTACAGGAGGCGACCGGCCCGGCGACCGAGCACCAGGCGACCGGCCGGCCGCCGCGGACTCCACGCCGGCCGGTGCAGCGAGCCAAGGTCACCGGCCCTCGCCCACCGGGCGCCGGCATGTCCGCCGGCGCCCGTCAGCCCCACCACTCGCGTGAGTAGCCACGCCAGCCCCGCGACCAGCGCCAGAGCCAGGACCAATCCAGCCGCCAACCCGGCTGCGCCTGGCAGGTCCTGCCGGGCATGCGCAGGCCACGCTGACCGCGGGTCGGATACGTGAACTGGCAGGCGGACCAGGACGCCCGCCAGGTCGGATACACGCAGCTGAGGCCACGCCCGGCCCAGCAGAGCTCCGGCCAGACCGCCCGTCATCCACACCAGCAGGAGCATCAGCACGACGGCGGCCAGGATTCCCACGGCGATCGCCTCGCCGGCATAGCTGTGCGCCCGGGAACTCATCGTGCCAGGCGCATCCCGGCATCGGTGTCCGAGAGCCTCTTCTCGAGTCGCGAGCGGTGGTGCTGGACCACGAAGGAGCGCTGTCCCACGCGCCAGAGCGCCTGACCGGGCGATAG
>DASZMP010000076.1:0-9278 GCA_035551795.1 Solirubrobacteraceae bacterium
ACCCCCAGGTCGGCCACCTCACGCGCTGCGGCGATCCGCCTGTGGACATCCACCTTGGCCTGCTCGTAGGGGATGTAATCGGCCGGGACGTAGGCGTCGACGTTGATGTCCAGACGCACCGGCTCCCAGTCGTCCTCTCCCTCGGCCCCGTCGCCCGACAAGGTCTCCACCGCCTCGTCGAGCATCTGCATGTACAGCTCGAAGCCGAGCGCCGCCACGTGACCGGACTGCTCGTCCCCGAGCAGATTCCCCGCCCCCCGGATCTCCAGGTCGCGCATCGCGATCTTGAAGCCCGCCCCCAGCTCTGTGTAATCGCTCAGCGCGGACAGCCGTTGCGCCGCCTCACCCGTCAACGCTGCGGCGCTCGGATACAGCAGATATGCGTAGGCCCGCTCCCGAGAGCGCCCGACCCGACCCCGGATCTGGTAGAGCTGGGCCAGCCCGAAGGTGTCGGCCCGCTCGACGATCAGAGTGTTGGCCTGCGGGATGTCGATCCCCGACTCGATGATGCTCGTGCAAACGAGCACATCGGCGTCCCCGCGCAGGAAGGCGAGCATCCGCCTCTCCAGCTGCTTCTCATCCATCTGCCCGTGCGCCACCTCGAAGCGGATCTCCGGGCACAGCCCGCGGAGCCGCTCGGCCGTCTCGTCGATCGATTCCACGCGGTTGTGCAGGAAGAACGCCTGGCCGCCGCGCTGCTTCTCGCGCAGCAGAGCCTGCTTGACCAGCTCCTCGTCGTACTCGCCCACGTAGGTCTTGACCGGCCGCCGGCCCTCGGGCGGCGTTTCGATCACGCTGATGTCCCGGATCCCGGCCAGCGACATCTGCAGGGTGCGCGGGATCGGGGTGGCGCTCATCGCGATCACGTCCACCCGCAGCTTCAGCTGGCGCAGCAGCTCCTTCTGCTTGACGCCGAAGCGCTGCTCCTCGTCGACGATCAGCAGGCCCAGATCCTTGGCCCGCACGTCGCGCGACAGAAGCCGGTGGGTGCCGATCAGGACGTCCACCTGGCCCTTGGTGAACGCCTGTACGGTGGCCCTCTGCTCGGCCGGAGGGCGGAATCGCGAGACGTGCTCGATCCGCACCGGATAGTCCTTCAGGCGCTCGGAGAAGGTGCCGTAGTGCTGCTGGGCCAGGATCGTCGTGGGCACCAGCATCATCACCTGCTTGTCGTCCTGCACCGACTTGAACGCCGCCCGCAGCGCCACCTCGGTCTTGCCGTACCCGACATCGCCGCAGATCAGCCGGTCCATCGGACGGGGCGCCTCCATGTCGGCCTTGACGAACTCGATCGCGTCGTGCTGGTCGGCGGTCTCGGTGTACGGGAAGGCCTCCTCGAACTCCCGCTGCCACTCGGTGTCCGGCGTGAAGGCAAACCCCTCCCGGCGCTTGCGCTCGGCGTACAGGTTGAGCAGCTCGCCGGCCAGCTCCTGCGCGGCCCGCCGCGCCCGGGCCTTGACCTGCTCCCAGCGGTTGCCGCCCAGCTTGGACAGCGGCGGATGCTCGCCGCCCGCCCCCACGTAGCGGCTGATCTTGGCGAGCTGGTCGACCGGCATGAACACGCGGTCGGTGCCGGCGTACTCGAGTGTCAGGTAGTCACGCGTGACGTTCGCGACCGTCTTGGTGTCGAAGCCGGCGAATCGGGCGATCCCGTGGTCCTCGTGGACGACGATGTCCCCGGTACGCAGGTCGGCGAAGCTTCTTAGGACGCCCCGGCGGCGGGTCTGCGTCGGTTTTTCGGGCGCCCGGCGGCGCCGGAACAGCCGGTGCTCGGGGATCACCGCCAGGTGGAACTGGGGGGCGATGAACCCGTCCCTCAGCCGCGCCTGAGTGAAGATCAGGCCAGACGAGCCGTTGCCCGCCGCCGGTGGCTGCACAGTGCCACCGGCGGCGCCGGCACCGTTGGCGCCGTCGAGCCAGGCCACCTTCAGGCGGCCGAGGTTGTAGGCGGCCCGCTCGCCCTCGCCCCGGCCCGGGAAGGCCACCACCGTCTTGTAGCCCGAGCGGGTGAGCTTCTCCAGCTCCGGCTCGGCGTCCTTTATGCCCCGGGCGGCGATCTCAGCCGATTGGGCGCGGAACGTGAACGGTTGATCCTGATCGATGCTGGACAGGCGGATCTTGGCCCTGTCGGTGAGCGTGGCCGTGATGGCGTCCGGTTTGACGTAGAGGTGGTGGGCCTCGGTGTCGTGGAAGGCGGCGCACACGTCCTGCCAGTGGTCCTGGAGGGCGGGGGGAACCTCCTCCTCGCCGGCAATCAGCAGCTGGGCGTCAGTCCCGATCAGCTCCAGGAAGGGCTTGAAATCCTCGACGGGCAGCAGCTCGGCGATGTCCGGGCGGTTCTCGGCCTCCTCGAGCGCAGCGATCTCCGCCAGCTCGCGGTGCTCCTCGGCCAGCTCGGCTGCCGGCGCGACCTCGACGCTTTCCGCATCGCCGAGACTGCGCTGGGTGAACGTGGAGAAGTACCGCAGCGACTCGATCTCATCTCCGAACAGGTCCACGCGCACCGCCCGGTCCTCCGTGGCCGGGAACAGGTCGAGGATCCCGCCGCGGATCGCGAAAGATCCCCTGTCCTCCACCTGGTCGACGCGCTCGTAGCCCGCGGCGACCAGATCCATGGCCGTCTCGTCCAGGTCCATCAGCTCGCCCTTGGTGATCGTGAAGCCGTGGGGGCGGAGGCTGGGGTCGGGAACCTTCTCCGACAGGGCGACGGCGCTCACCACGACCACCGGCTTCTGCTCGGCGGTGGCGTCCAGGAGTGCGTCGAGGGCGGCGATCCGCTGGCCGATCAGGTGGGGCGGGGGAGCCAGATGGGACTCGTAGGTCACGCCCCGGCTCGGGTAGTAGCGCACCTTGCGGGGGGCCATCCAGACGCGCAGGGCGGCGGCCAGATCCCGGGCCGCCCGGTCATCCCCGGCGACCACGATGGTTGGGCACTCGGGTCGCCGCGCGGCCAGCGCGGCGAGCAGGTACGGGCGCAGCGACATCGAGACGAACGCCCGGCCTCCGTCGACCGCCAGGCGTTCGGTCTGCGGGTCCAGATCGGCTTGGTGGAGCAGGGTGGCGAGCATCCTCAACCGAGGATAGGGCCGCTGGTCTCCTGTTCGACGATGCGCTGGGCGGCGTCGGCGGCGTGTTCGATCAGCGCGTCGACGTCAGCCTTGGGCTCGCGAAACTTCCCCAGCACGTAGGCGGCGACTTCGTCCGGGTCAGTGGTGGGCGGACGTCCCACGCCCACCCTGACGCGCTGAAAGTCCGCGCTACCCAGCGAAGCTTTCAGCGACTTCAGGCCGTTGTGCCCGGCCAGGCCGCCGCCCAGCCGCGTGCGGACCTCGTCGAACGGCAGATCGATCTCGTCGTGGATGACCAGCACGCGCTCGAGTGGCACCTTGAGCTCGCCCCGGGCCGGCCCCACCGACCTGCCCGCCTCGTTCATGTAGGTCTGGGGCAGCAGGATCGCCACCCTGGGTTGACCGGCACCGATGCGCCCGTCCGTGAGCAGGCCGCGGTAACGCGTCTTGGGTTTCGGGAGATCCCAGCGGCTGCGCAGGCGCTCCGCGACCTCGAACCCGATGTTGTGCGGGCTGCCCCGGTACTCCTGCCCGGGATTGCCGAGCCCGACGATCAGCCAGTCGACGGGAGCACCGCGACCGAACCGCATGGCGATGGTCCCCGGTTACTCGGAGGCTTCGGCTTCGCCGCCGGCCTCGCCACCCTCGCCGCCGGCTGCACCCTCTTCGCCGGCCTCGCCCTCGGCCCCGGCCTCGCCCTCGCCGACCAGCTCGGTCTCGGTCTCGATCTCGGTCTCCTCCTCGGCCTGGAGTCGCGGCGGAGTGATGGTGGCCAGCACGGTCTCGGGATCTGTGACGAACGTGACGCCGGCCGGAGCCTTCACGACTTCGAGCGTGACCGTGTCGTTCACGTTCATCTCGCTGACGTCGTACTGGATGGCGTCTGGGATCTCGGCGGGTAGCGCCTCGACGATGACCTCGCGCAGCGGCTGCTCGAGGATCCCACCCTCGCGGACGCCGATGGCCTCCTCGGTGCCGGTCAGCTCGAGCAGGACCGGAGCCTGGATCGGCCGGTCAAGCCGCACGCGCAGCAGGTCGAGGTGCACCGCCGCGCCACTGACCGGGTGACGGGTCAGCTCCTTGAGGACGACCGGCGTCCCCTTCCCGCCGTCGAGCTGGAAGTCCAGCAGCGCGTGAGCGTCGGCCAGAGCGTGGCGCAGCTCGCGAGCGTTTACCGCGAATGCGACCGGGTCCTCGCCGCCGCCGTAGACCACGCCGGGCACCTGGCCTTCGCGGCGCAGGCGGCGGGCAGAGCGCGAGCCGGAGGGCTCGCGATGCTTGGCCTGTATGGCGGTGTTGGATTGATCGGCCATGGCGACGTGAGATGGTAGCGGCCCGCCGCGGATCTGAGTTTTCCAGCCCACCAGAGCGGTTGCCGGAAACGTGCCGCGCTGTAACCTTTAAGTATGTCGGAGACCCAGCTGCTCCTCTGGCTGACGGCTATCCACTTCATCGGCTTCATCTGCGTGGGGCTGCTGATGATTCCGGCGCTCCGGAACGACGAGGAGCCGCCCACCGACCAGGACAGCGGCAGCTCCGACGACGGCTGGGGAAACCTGCCCGCCGGACGCCCCGAACCGGGCAACCGCCCCGGCGGAGGCCTCCCACTTCCCGATGCCGAGCAGTCGCGCATCCGCCTGCGTGAGCCGGGCCGGATCAGCGAAAAGCACCCGATGCCGCAGCGGCGTCCGGTGCGCGAGCCCGGGCGCCGGCCGATACGCGAGCCAGCTACTCGCTGAGTTCCAGGAAGCGCTCCACCGAGGCCTCCTGGTGGGCGATTCGCTCCGCGAGCTCGTGAGCGTGCGCCGCCGAGACCTCCATGAAGTCCTCGACGCAGCGCTCGGGATCGTCCGAGAGCTGGTACACGCGGGTGACGTCCTGCTGCGAGCAGGCGATGCCGATCGGCGGACGCCCTTCGGCGAGCGTGCGCGCGCTGCACACCGGGGTGACGAACAACTGGGTATCGGGCGCCACCAGCGCGGTGGGCAGAAGCCTGGGCATCGGCAGGCGGCCGGGGAACTCGACGGAGTGAGTGATGGTCAGGCCGTGGCCGGCCAGCTCGACCAGCGGCTCGCGCCAAACGTCGAGGACGATGTCGGCGCTGAGTACCGCATCTCTCAGGACCCGGGCCTGCTCCGCATACAGCTGCTCGGCCTCCTCCCGGTCCTCAGCCTCGGCCAGATCGAGATCGCAGGGCACGCGGAGCAGCTCGCCGGCGGTCACGCGCGCCCCGGCGCCGTGACTGCCCGGCGTCAGGTAGGTCTGAAGCGTGCCCAGGTCGCGTCGCGCGTAGAAGATGATGGTGATGGCTTCGCTGACGGGCAGGCCGTCGATGCGCAGCGACACCGTGACCGCCGAGGCCTCATCCAGGAGCGCCCGGCGCAGCAACTCCTCGGCGTCGCCCGGCTCGAAAATGGGGTCCTCTTGAAGCATCCTGCGCCTCGACTTCGGCTGGTTAGCCCTCATATTTATCCATTTCGAGCGGCGGCAAATCAAAGTTGGGCGGCGCGGCGGGTACGAGCGGTCTCGCCGAACGCCGCAACTGGGTAGGCTCCCGCGCGGTGAAGTTCATCTACAAACCCTTCTCGATCCTGGCCAAATCCGTGGGCACCCGGCTGGGCAAGAGCGCGTTCGACACGGTCTGGGAGCGGGTGGGAGACAGCGAGGAACCGCCCTCGCCGACAGCCGGCCGGGTGAGTCTCGCGCGGGTGGCCGCATCGGCTGCCCTCGAAGCGGCGACCATGGCTGCGGTGGGCGCCGCCATCGAGCAGCTGACCGCCCGGGGCTTTCATCGCCTGATCGGCGCCTGGCCCGAGAAGGCCCCTGAGGCAGAGCAGCAGGCGCTGCCGCGCTAGCGACCGCCGCCTCCGCCGATCAACCGGCGCTGCCGCGCTAGCGGCCGCCGCCTCCGCCGATCAACCGGCGCTGCCGCGCTGGCGGGCGCCGCCTCCGCGGATCACGAAGCCGCGGCCGGCGAGGTCATCCACGGCGTCCTCGAACCGAGCGAAGTCCCGGGCCCGGAGCGCTTCGATCGGCCGGCCGCGCGGACCGCTGGCTCGCACCCACCGCCGCAGCGTGGCCGCGCCGGCCCGCTCCTCCGCCTCGGCCAGCAGGTCCAGGAGGATTCGCAGCTGGCTCACCTGCTCGAGCTGCCCGGACAGCAACGTGAGGGGGTCGGCGTCAAGTACCTGGCACAGCTCGTCCTCGCTCAACCCGAGCAGGTTCATCAGCCGGGCGGCGCCGTCCGCGCTCACCGGCTTGAGGCTAGCCGGTCTGGACCGTGATGTCGCGCAGGACGTCGGGCCGGTAGACCTGCGGCGGCTTAGGGAAATCGGGCGGCAGCAGCGCGGTGGGAAGCGAACGCTCCTCGAGTTCCCAGAGCAGCTGAGCGGCAGCTCCCCGGCAGCGAACGATGTCGTCCTGGTCGGCTGCGGGAAGATCGTGGAGGAGCTCCTTGTTCTGATCGATGGCACACAGGAAATCCCGGAGCGCCTCGTCGAGCTCGCGTGGGGAGACCGGAAGAGCCAGGCGCTGCCCGGGGTGGGCCTTGGCCACCGCCCGGGCTGCGGTCTGCACGGCGTTCAGCCGGATCAGCCGATGCTCGGCGTCGCCCACCTCGTCACCGGGCGCGTAGGCCGGATGAATCACCGCCCAGGCCTTGTCGTAGAACCCGTCGCTCAGGCCCTCAGATCCGACGATGCACGTCGATGCGATCCGCCATAGGGCGAAAATGGCCACGCGTCTCGAGTGCTCGCTGTCCAGCGTGACCTTGGTCCGAAAGGTCATATCGACCCCTCGGTTCGACACATCGCGCCGATCTCCTGTTTGTTCTCAATCGAACAATTCCTGTCAAAAAGGCTAGGTCCAACACCCGGATGGTCTAGTTACGGCTCCATTCACCTGTGCCAGTCTCTCGACAGGAGAAAGGGGCGCAGTTTGGGGCCAGTGTTCGGAGTCTCGGTGCGGGGCTGGCACCGAGACTCCGGCAAGTTTCAGGGTCAGGAGTCACGCACGTCGCGCGCGGGGGCGCGCGGCGGTGCCAGCGCGCAGCACGCCGGCTTCGATCTGTAGCCGGCGTAGCTGCGCCTCCGCAATGGTGGCGCGACGCGGGCGACGGGTAGGAACAGGCACATGCCCGTCCGCCGCGTCGTCATCGACCACATGACCATCGGCGTCGAGAACCTGGAGCGCAGCCGCGAGTTCTACCGCCGCGCGCTCGAGCCGCTGGGATTCTTCGAGCACGGGCCGTGGAAGACTGGCGTGCGGGAGACGAGCTTCGGCACCGACGGTGCGAACGACTTCGCGGTGTCAGAGGAGTATCCGTCCCTCGGATCCGGACACATCGCCTTCGCCGCCGAGTCCCGCGGGCAGGTCGACGCCTTTCACGTCGCGGCCCTGGCGGCGGGTGGCATCGACAACGGGGCGCCGGGGCCGCGACCTGAGTACTCGTCCGCCTATTACGGGGCGTTCGTGATCGACCCTGACGGCAACAACGTTGAGGCCGTCTTCCATGAGGGGAACTGAGCCCGGGTGCGTACCCGGCCCGACTAGAACAGCTGGTTCTCGACGATCACTGTTGGCGGATGATCACACGTCCAGAGAACCCGCTGTTTTGCAGGGAAACGACCAACGCCGGGACAGTACTGGTGGCGTTCGGTGTTCTGCTGTGCGGCTACGTTCGCTGACAACACGCTGACAAAGCAGTCCCGCTCAAGAGGTGATGGTCGGGGGGGCGCCAGCCTCGAGAACGTGCACCGGGCTCCTCGACGGCTCTCCCAATCCCGCGCGGACGAGAATGGTGTAGGTGCCCGCCTCACTTGCCAACCACTGCAGGGCGATGGCGAACATCGGAGTCACAAGCCACCCAGGGACAATCTGTTGGGCGGCGCCGCTGAACTGGGCCGTAATCGGCGGGGATTCTGAACCGTCGGGCGTGCGAACGGGCTGTCCGTCTGGCGCCTGGACTTGAACCGCCAGCTCGTGTGTTTGATCAGCCTGGAACTCCTCGACCGTCGCGCCGAGTCGTACGGCAAGCATTATCCCCACGGCCTGCGGAAGCGCGGGGACCTGGATGAGGTCGACGCCCGCCCCGACGATTGTCCCAACTAGGCCGTTCGACTCGGCGTAACGGCAGGTGACCGCCCAGTCGACGAGCAAGCCGAAGAAACGTCCTTAGGCCGGCACGACTGTCTGCTCTCGGATCTGCTCCCGGATCTCCCGATACTCCGGGTCGGAATCGGGGCTAACGATCTCGGAAGCGTGTCCGTTCACGAAATCGAACAGATACGTCTGCGGAGTCCCAACGCCCGCGAACGCTCCAGCCAGAATCTCGTCGGCGCGACGAGTCGGTCCCGCTTCATGGCCGGCATCGTCGTGCTCGAGCACGTACAGCTCAGCGAGCGTCGCGGGACCGGCGGAAAGGACAATGTCGCGGAGTTCTGACAGCAGCTCCTCGACGGACTCAAACGACTCGCGTTGGTTGCCTTCTAGGTCAATGACCACATATCGCATAGTTCAACACTACTCCGGCTCGGTTGCAGGTGCATAGATTCGGCGGGTAGCCGCCGCGAGACGATCAGGATCGCCCCAGATCGTCAGATGTTCGTTGTCTTCATGGAGGTCCTCGATCGAGAACTCCTGGCCCGGCGTCAACTCGACCTCCGCGACATATGCCCCAATCCGCATCGGTTCCCCTCGCTCCCGGGCGGTCTCGCGACATTTCAGCCACAGTCGGCCCGCGGCGGCTGGAGATCCGTAGACCGACATTCCGTCGAGCAACTCCGGGTAGCGCCTCTCGCGCCGAAAGAGCGAGATCATCCCGTTCTCTCGGTCGGATCGGAACTGCGTAGGCAAAACGGGATCCTCAAGGTCGTCCACGCGCACAAACCGGTACACCATGCGCGGCTCAGATATAGGCTGACGGTCGAGTGGCTTCGCTGCGATCCGGGCGAATCTACAGCCGTGGGCGCGCGCGCACGTGCGCCCACCCTCGGCGCTGTTTTGCTGGAAACAGCACGGCTACGCGGATCCGAGGAGACCGGCAGTGGCGCGCCGGGGATCACCCGACGCGCCATAGGTGGGGTTCAGGCCGGCGATCACGCCACCGCCTGCAGCTGTTCGACTGCGGCGAGAGCGGACCGATCCTCTGCCAGTAAGGCCTCGTCGTCGCCTCGTTCGTCGTCGTCGATCGCGCTGAGCACTTCGGGGGCG
>DASZMP010000077.1:0-20532 GCA_035551795.1 Solirubrobacteraceae bacterium
AAGAGCGCGATGGGTCAGATCGCCTCGATGGGCTTCACCTACGTCCGCCTCACGGCGGGATGGTCGGCGATCTCGCCGAGTTCCAATGCGGCCAGGATCCCGGGCGCGCCCTTCGATCCCAGCAATCCCGCGACCTACCCGACGGGCGGCTTCCAGCGACTCGACCGCGCGGTCCGCGACGCGCAGGCCGACGGGCTCAAGGTGATGATCGACGTCGCCTTCTGGGCTCCCCGCTGGGCGGTCCCGCTCGGCGCGCCCGACGGCCAGAACCGCTTCGAGCCCAACCCCACCCTGTTCGGGGACTTCGCGAGCGCGGTCGCTCAGCGCTACAGCGGCTCCTATCCCGATCCCGCCGTCCCCGGTTCCAACCTCCCGGCCGTCCAGCTCTACACGATCTGGAACGAGCCCAACGAGTCGGAGTTCCTGCAGCCCCAGTGGCAGCACACCTCGGTCGGCTGGATTTCCGAGTCGGCCCAGCTCTACCGAGGCATGTACAACAGCGCCTACGGGCAGATCAAGAGCGTCAACGCCGCCGACAAGGTCCTGATCGGCGCCACCTCGGCCGCCGGCTCGCCGACCTCCGGCCAGGGTGACGTGACGCCGATCCAGTTCGTCGAGAACCTCGCGTGCGTGGACTCGAACCTCCACCCCCTCGACATCCCCCAGTGCGCGGGCTTCCAGCCCCTGCGCGCCGACGGCTACGCAAACCACCCGTACTCGATGAACACCACCCCGGGCGCGTCCGCGAGCGACTCCAACGACGTCCCCCTGGCGAACACCTCGCGCCTCGAGTCGCTGCTCCGCCAGCTCAACCTCGACGGCAGGATCACCACGAACCTCCCCCTCTACGACACCGAGTACGGCTACAACACCGATCCCCCCGACCCCTACGCCTCCTTCAGCCCCGATCAGCAGGCCGAGTTCGTCGGCTGGTCTACCTACCTGGCGTGGCGGGACCCGAACACGGTGATGTTCTCCCAGTTCCTGCTCAGGGACTCGGCCCCCGGCCCCGGCAGGCCGGGCTCACGCCAGTACTGGAACGCGTATCAGACTGGCCTGTACTACAACGACGGACAGGCCAAGCCCGCGGCCCAGGCCTTCAAGATCACCCTGTGGGCCCAGCGTTTCCTCGGTCCCGGCTCGCCGCTCGTCACCCTCTTCGGCAAGGTACCCCCTGGGTCGAGCCCGCAGATCGTCCAGGTCCAGTCGCTCTCGAACGGCACCTGGTCGCCCGTGCCGACGCTGCTCCCGAGCTGCGGCTCGAACTCCGAGTTCCTCACCAACCGGGCCGGGTACTTCATCACCACCGCGCCCCTGCTCGCGAGCACGGCTACCTACCGCCTGGGTTGGCTCGATTCGGGCGGCAACTGGGAATACGGCGTGCCGATCCCCGTCGACGCCAGCCACCCCGCGCTCGCCGCCGCGCCCCAGCTCCAGCCGCTGTCCTCCGGGACCCCGGCGCGGCGGCGCCTGGGGCGCCGGCGCTAGCGGCGCCGGCGCCTCGGGCGCCTGGCCCCGGGGACGCTGACGCGCCGAGCCCGTCCCGAGCGGCCGCGGTCGAGGGGGAGCCGCCGCGGCGCGGGGGTCGGCGGCTGCTGGCGCGTGGCCACCGCCGCGCTGCCCAGCCCGCCGGCGGCGGTCGCGACCGCGATCGCGGCGAAAGTCTTCAGCCGGCGCCCGAGGCGCTCGAACCTGAGGATGTCCCATCCCTCCTCGCGGGCGATGCGGCCGAGCTCGTGGTCCGGATTCACCGCCACCGGGTGACCCACGGCGCGGAGCATGGGCAGGTCAGATTCGGAGTCGGAGTAGGCGTAGGAGACGGCGAGGTCGATGCCCTCCCGGAGGGCGAACTGGCGCACGGCCACCGCCTTCCCCTCGCGGTAGGCGAACACGCTGCCCGGCCGTCCCGTGTAGACGCCATCTTCGATCTCGGCGATGCGCGAGCCGATCGCGCCGTCGAAGGCGAGCACCTGGGCGAGCACCTCGGCCAGCTCCTGCGGCGCCGCGGTGACGATGTAGGTCCTGCACCCCGCGTCCTGGTGCTGGTGGGCGACGGCCAGCATCTTGGGGTACAGGCGCGGCAGGATCCCCGCCAGTACGTCTGCGCCGAGGCGCTCGACCTCGCGCACCCGTGTCCCCTTCAGGCTCGCCGAGATCCGGTCGCGCAGCGCCGTCGTGCCCTCGTCGGTCGAGCCGTGGAGCCGGAAGCGAAGGTTGGCCCAGGCATCGGAGGCGAGCTGGCGGCGACTCAGCAGTCCCGCGCGGTAGGAGGCACGGGCGAACTGGAAGGCCGAGGAGCCCTCCATGAGGGTGCGGTCGAGGTCGAAAAAGGCCCCGGCTCCGCCGGGGCTGGGCAGTTTGCCTGGCGGCAAACTGCTGGCGCCGGCTATGCCGGCGCCACCCTCGGGCTGAGCTCCGTCAGCCGCCGTTGACCTCCAGGATCACCGCGTCGCCCTGGCCGCCGCCGGAGCAGATCGCCACGCAGCCGAGTCCTCCGCCGCGCCGGCGCAGCTCGTAGACCAAAGTGCCGAGGATGCGGGCGCCCGAGGCGCCGATCGGGTGGCCGAGGGCGACGGCGCCGCCGTTGACGTTGACCTTGTCCTCGTCGATGCCGAGCATGCGAATCGAGTTCAGGGTCACCGACGCGAACGCCTCGTTGATTTCCCACAGGTCGATGTCCTCGGCCGACAGGCCGACCTTGGCGAGCAGCTTCTCGGCCGCCAGCGCGGGGGTGCGAGCCAGGTACGGGTAGTCGTCGGCCGACTGGGCGTGACCGACGATGGTGGCGAGCACGGTCTTGCCGTTGCGCTTGGCCCACTCGTCGCTGGAGAGGACGAGGGCGCCCCCGCCGTCATTGACCCCGGGCGAATTGCCGGCCGTGTGCGAGCCGTCCTTGGAGAAGATCGGGGGCAGCTTGGCCAGGATCTCGAGGCTCGCGTCGCGCCGCGGGGACTCGTCGATCTCGACCACGGTGTCGCCCTTCTTGCCCTTGACGGTGACCGGCACGATCTCCTCGGGGAGACGGCCCTCGTCGGTGGCCTCGACCGCCAGCTGGTGGGAGCGGAGCGCCCAGCGGTCGAGATCGGGGCGCGTGAGCTCGAGCTCGGCCGCGACCTCGCTGGCCTCCTGCGCCATGTGCTTGCCCGAGAACGGGTTGGTCAGCCCGTCGTGGACCATGGCGTCGAGCGCCTTGCCGTCGCCCATGCGGTAGCCGAAGCGCGCCTGCGGGAGCAGATACGGCGCCCCCGACATCGACTCCATGCCCCCGCCGACGCCGACGTCGAGATCCCCCGCGCGGATCGCGTTGTCGATCATCACGGTGGCGCGGAGACCTGAGGCGCACACCTTGTTGATCGTCTCTGAGGAGACCTCCTTGGGAATCCCGGCCTTGATCTGGGCCTGGCGGGAGGGGATCTGGCCTTGCCCGGCCTGGAGGACCTGACCCATCACGACGTGCTCGACCTGCTCGGGAGCGACGTCGGCGCGCTCGAGGGCGGCCTTGATCGAGGTGCCGCCGAGCTCGGTCGCATCGACCGAAGCAAGGCCACCACCTAGTTTGCCGATCGGGGTTCGTGCGGCCGAGAGGATGACGGTCTTGGGCATATTGGACTCCGGGATGGTTTCGCGGTGGCTGCGCGCGAATGCTAGTGGCATCGACACTGCGCCCGATTCGGGTGGGGTACGGATCCTGACCGCCGCATCAGCGGATTCGGCCCGCGACCCGGCGCTGGTAGGTTCTCCCGAGTGCAAGTCGAGGCGACGACCGACGGACCACTCGCGACCGACGCGGACACGATCGTCATCGGCGTCTTCGAGGGCGACGGCATCGCCCACGACACTCCCGAGGGAGCTTTGCAGGCGCTTCTGGACTCAGGCGAGGCCAAGCGCGCCTTCAAGCGCCTCGCCGTGGCCCACGCCGAGGGCCGGCGCTGGATCATCGCCGGCCTCGGGGCGCGCGACGACTTCGACGCCGAGCGCGCTCGGGTGGCGGCGGCGGTCGCCCACGGGCGCGCCCGCGAGCTCGGCGTGCACACCCTGTGCTGGGAGGTGCCCCACCACGTCTCGGACCGGATCGTCGCCGGCCTGGTGGAGGGCACCATGCTCCACGCCTACCGGTTCGACCGCTACAAGCACGGCGACGGCGACAACGGACCGGGCGCCCGTCGCCTGCTCCTCAGCTCCCATCACGACGTGGCCGACGCCGTCGATACCGCCGCCGTGGTCACCGCCGCCCAGAACCGCGCGCGTGATCTCGCCAACACACCCGCCAACGACCTGCCGCCCGAAGCACTGGCAGCGCGGGCGCGGGAGGTTGCCGACGAGCACCACGGGATGACGGTGACGGTGTTGAATGAGACTGAGATCAGGGAGGCGGGGATGGGGGCGTTCTCGGCCGTGGCGCAGGGGTCGGGCCACGGCGCCCGTCTGATCGCGCTGCGCTACCGTGGTCCCGGAGCCCGGGGACCGCGGATCGCGCTGGTGGGCAAGGCCATCACCTTCGACTCCGGCGGGCTATCCCTGAAGCCCGCCACCCACATGCACGAGATGAAGTTCGACATGTGCGGCGGTGCCGCGGTGATCGAGGCGCTCGGAGCCCTCGCGGAGCTCGGCGCCGCCGTCGACGTGCTCGGCGTCGTCGGCTCGACCGAGAACCTCCCGGGACCGGGGGCGGTCAAGCCGGGCGACATCGTCCGCGCCCTCGACGGCACCACCATCGAGGTCAACAACACCGACGCCGAGGGCCGGCTCGTGCTCGCCGACTGCCTCACCTACGCGATTCGCGAGGGAGCCGAGCGGATCGTCGACATCGCCACGCTCACCGGCGGGGTGGTGGTCGCGCTCGGGTCGGTGTTCTCGGGCCTGATGGGCAACGACGACGCCCTCGCCGAGCTCGTGGCCGCCTCGGGGGCCACCGCCGGGGAGCGGGTCTGGCGGCTGCCCCTGGACACCGAGTACGCGAACATGGTCAAGGGGCGCTACGCCGACCTCGCCAACACGACCGAACGGCGCGAGGCGACCGCGATCACCGCGGCCGAGTTCCTGCACCGCTTCGCCGGCGAGGTCCCGTGGGCGCACATCGACATCGCCGGAACCGCCTGGGGCGGCCGCGCCCCGTACTTCGACAAGCGGGCGACCGGCATCGGGGTCCGGCTGCTCGTGGCGGTCGCCCAGGCGCTGGCCGACTAGCCGGCATGGATTTCGACCTCGACCAGGACCACCGCCTGCTCCGGGACACGGTGCGCGAGTTCGCCGAGCATGAGGTGGCGCCGGTCGCCGAGGACCTCGACCGCACCAAGCGCTTCCCCTACGAGATCGTCAGCCGGCTCGGCGAGCTCGACCTCATGGGCATCCCCTTCCCCGAGGAGTACGGCGGCGGCGGCGGGGATTCGCTCGCTTACACGCTGGTCGTCGAGGAGCTGGCCCGGGTCGACTCGTCCGTGGCCATCACCCTGTGCGCGCACACCTCGCTCGGCACCCAGCCCATCTACCTGTTCGGAACAGAAGCGCAGAAGCGCGAATGGCTGCCCGCCCTGTGCCGGGGCGAGCAGCTCGGGGCCTTCGGCCTGACCGAGCCCGAGGCCGGATCGGACGCCGGCAACACCAAGACGCGCGCCCAGCTCGAGGACGGGGAATGGGTGATCAACGGCGCCAAGCAGTTCATCACCAATGCCGGGACCGACATCTCGGGCATGGTCGTCATCACCGCGGTGACTGGCGGCGGGTCGAACGGCGCGGGCACCCCACGCGAGATCTCCAACCTCGTCGTTCCCAACGGCACGCCCGGCTACGAGCCCGGCGAGCCCTACCGGAAGATGGGCTGGAACGCGTCAGACACCCGTCCGCTCTCGTTCACCGACTGCCGCGTGCCCGAGGAGAATCTCCTCGGCCCCCGCGGCGGCGGCCTGCGCCAGTTCTTCCACGTCCTCGACATCGGCCGGATCGGCGTCGCCGCCATGGGTGTCGGACTCGCGCAGGGCGCCCTCGAGCAGGCGCTCGCCTACGCCAAGGAGCGGCGCGCTTTCGGCTCGCCGATCTCGAAGTTCCAATCGATTCAGGCCAAGCTCGCCGATCTCTCGACCGAGATCGAAGCGACCCGGCTCCTCGTCCACAAGGCCGCGTGGTTGAAGGACACCGGACGCAACTTCACCCTCGTCGCCGCCCAAGCCAAGCTCAAGAGCGGCCGCCTCGCCGTGCACGCGGCCGACGAGGCCGTCCAGATCCACGGCGGCTACGGCTACATCGAGGAGTACCCCGTGTGCCGCTTCTACCGCGACGCCAAGATCCTCACCATCGGCGAAGGCACCGATGAGGTGCAGGAGATGGTGATCGCGCGCGCGCTGGGCGCTTAGGGTTCGTGTCAGGCGCTTAGCGGCCTTCGAGGATCTTCGTCGCCGCCGTCGCCGGGTCGATCTCCCGCTCGACGACCTGGTCGAACAGGCGCTGAACGGCGGGATCGTCCTGCAGCGACGCCTCGAGCTCGCGGCGCAGCCGGAACGAGGCGATGGCGAGGACCTCGTTCATCAGGTTGCGGCGGCGGCGCTCGTGCAGGGTGCCTTCGGCCTCGATGAACGCCCGGTGCTCCGAGAGCTTCTCGAGCAGATCCTCGACGCCCTCACCCCTGAGCGACTCGGTCCGCACCACCGGGACCTGCCAGCCCTCGTGCGGTCCGAGCGCGAGCACGCCGCGGATCTCGCGAATCATGGTGTCGGTCATCGGGTGATCGGCCTTGTTGACGACGATCACGTCGGGGATCTCCATCACGCCGGCCTTGAGGGCCTGGATCGAGTCTCCCGATCCGGGCATGAGCACGAGCACCACCGTGTCGGCGTGGTCGATGATGTCGACCTCGGCCTGGCCGACGCCGACCGTCTCGAGCAGGACCACGTCGCGTCCCGACGCGTCCATGAGCAGCGCCGTCTGCAGCGCGGCCTCGCTCAGCCCTCCCAGCGCGCCACGATTAGCCATCGAGCGAATGAACACCCCCGGGTCGAGGAAATGGTCACTGAGCCGGATCCTGTCCCCGAGCAGGGCGCCCTGGGTGTACGGCGACGAGGGATCGATCGAGAGCACGGCCACGGTCAGGTCGCGCGCGCGCTCGAGCTTGGTCAGCGCCCCCAGCAGCGTCGACTTCCCAACGCCCGGGGGACCGGTGAAGCCGATCACCGAAGCTCGGCCGGTGTGCGGGTACACCTCCTGCACCAGCGCCCAACCCTCAGGGTCGTCGTCCTCGACGAGCGAGATGCCGCGCGCGAGGGCGCGCTTGTCGCCGGCGAGCAGGCGCTCGGCGAGGGAGTTTTCGGTCGTGGCCACGGGGTGGGCAATGATAGGTGTGGCGGGGCGGGGCGCCGCATCCGGGCCCTTCGGCGGGCGTCCGGCGGTCGGTCGGGCGGGGCGAGGGCGCCGCGGTGCGCCGGCGGCGAGGGGCGCCCGGCCGACCGCGAGCCCGCGGCGGCTCCGGCGCCACACCTCCTCCCGGAGCTCGTTTGCTGCGGCGGGCCGTCGTCGATTGCCGCGCTGCTTTGTGGCCGTGGCGCGGTCCCGAGCCCCCAAACGCTTCCACGCCCCGCGCACGGGCGGGCCGTGCTGCGTTTTCCTTGCATTTCAAGGGTTACGCAACACACCCCCGCCGCCGCGGGCCGAGCCTCCCAAGAGTTTCGCCACAACCTCAGGATCGTCGGTTATTCCTCACGACCTCTGGAGAGACGAGTGGATTGGGAGACGATAAAAACGCAACCCGGGGTGATTCGCGGGCGGTGTCCGAGCCTACGCGATTAGGATCTCGGTCGCGGGGCGGTGTCCCGCCCCGCGCGATTACGATCCTCGCCGTGGAACCCGTCATGCAGCCGACCGTCACCGAGCCGACCCTCACCCAGCCCACCGCCAGCCCGCCGACCGCCACCCCGGCGACGGCCACCCAGCCCACCGCCACCCGGGCGACGGCCACCCAGCCCACCGACACCCAGCCGAGCAGGCCCGGCGCCACGGCGCCGGCGCCGCAGGTCGTGCGCATGCCGCCACCCCCGCTGCGGGGCGGTCCGCGCGCGTTCCTGCGCTTCGCCCGCGCCCACAACATGATCAGGCCCGGTTACGCCGTGCTGATCGCGCGCTGGGCCTGGCTCAAGCTGCGCTGGCGCGGGCGGCTGCGCACGGACGGACTGTGCTTCGTGTGCCCGGGCGTGAAGTTCGAGATCGGTGAGAACGCGACCCTCACCCTCGGGCGCTGGTGCTGGCTCGGCCACGGCACCAAGGTGCGGGTCCACGAGGGAGCTGTCTCGATCGGCGCCAAGAGCGTGCTGGGCCAGGAGTGCACGATCTCGGCCTACCGGAACATCTCGATCGGCCGCGAGTGCATCATCGCCGACAAGACGATGATGATCGACTTCGATCACGGGATGGTCGAGGTCGAGCGCCCGATCCGTGAGCAGGGCATCTATAAGCGCGACGTGCGGATCGGCCACAACGTGTGGATCGGCTACGGGGCGTGCATCCTGCGCGGGGTCACGATTGGCGACAACGCGGTGATCGGGACGAACGCCGTCGTGACGACCGATGTGCCGGATGACGCGGTTGTTGGCGGTGTCCCGGCCAAGCTGATCCGGATGCGCGAGCGTCCGCGGACGTTTCGCTGGGGCGATTGAGCCGTAGATTCGCCGCCCGACTTCAAGTACGCCGACGGCAGGGGCTCAGAGCCGGCACACGGCGAGGAAATCGAGGGCCTGATCGAGAGGCCCGGCCCGCAGGGCGAAGTCGCTCTGATCGATCGCCGGCGTGAACCAGTCGTAGAAGCGCTGGGTGATGCGCAGGCCCTTGTGGACGCGGTCCCAGCCGGCCCGCAGCGCGAACTCGTGCGCCCGCAGCTTGCGGGCGTGGTACAGGCCCAGCACCTCCACGTCGGCGAACACGCCGGTGCACAGGTGCCGGAACTCCTCGGCCCGGTACTCCTTCAGATGCCACGGATTGCCGGACTTCTTCGCCCCGGGGGCGGCCAGGGTGAGCAGGTTGGGCGTGGAAACGTAGGCGGTGCCGCCGGGGACGAGGATGTCCCGGAAGTGCCTGAGCACCGCGTCGGGATCCTGGACGTGCTCGATCGTCTGCAGGAACACCACCGCGTCGAATTGCCCGCGCTCGCCATAGGTCTCGACCAGCCCGCGCTCAAAGCTCAGGTTCGCGCGCTGGTAGCGGAGCTTGGCGTGCTCGTGGGCCTCGGGGTTGGCATCCAGTCCGGCGACCGCCGACGCCGACCCGGCCAGGACGGCCGAGCCGTATCCCTCGCCGCAGGCCATGTCCAGCACGCGCCGGCCGCCCACCCGGTCGGCGATCCATTCATAGACCGCCAGGTGGCGGCGATACCAGTAGTTCTCGGCGGGAACATCGGGAAGCGTGCGCTCACCGGTCAGCGACAGGGGTGGAACCCCGGGCGGCTGGTCCTGCTGGACATACAGGTTCGCCGTCACGGGGGACAGGGTAATGTGCTGCGCGGCATGCAGGCGCTGCGCACAGCGGACGAGATCCGCGACGTGAACACGCGCTACCACGACGTGGCCGCCTCCAGCTACGACGCCAAGTGGGGCATCGATTTTGGCCTCGTCGGACAGGACCAGGTACTGCGCAAGCTGCGCAAGCTGCTCGGACGGGAGCTCGACCAGGGCTATGACCGGGCACTCGAGATCGGCGCCGGGACGGGCTACTTCAGCCTGAACCTCATGCAGACCGGCGTGCTCCGGGAGATCACCTGCACCGACATCTCGCCGGGCATGGTCAGCCGGCTGAGCGAGAACGCCCGGCGCCTGGGGCTTCCCGGGGTGCGGGCCGCGAGGGCGGACGCGGAGTCGCTGCCGTTTCCGGACGCCAGCTTCGACCTGGTGCTGGGGCACGCCGTCCTGCACCACCTCCCGGACCTGGAGCGGGCGTTCACCGAGTTTCACCGGGTGCTCCGGCCCGGCGGCCGGATCGTGTTCGCCGGTGAGCCGTCCCGGGTGGGCGACCGGATTGCCTCGCTGCCCAAGCGAGCCGCCGGTTTCGTCGCCCCGCTGTGGCGCGCGGCCCTGCGGGCGTCACCCGCCGCGCCGGCGTCTGAGGAGGATCCGGACGCGGCCCACGACCACGAGCTGGAGCACGTCGTGGACATCCACGCTTTTGTGCCCGGCGAGCTGGCCGGATTCGCACGGAGGGCCGGTTTCTCCGAGGTCAGAGTGCGCGGCGAGGAGCTCCTGGCCAACTGGTTCGGCTGGTTCAACCGCTCGCTGGAGGCCACGGCCGACCCGCAGGAGGTGCCGATGGCCTGGAAGCAGTACGCCTTTCACGGCTACCTGTGGCTCCAGCAGCTCGATGAGCGGGCGCTGGAGTCCCATCTGCCCGCGGCGATCTTCTACAACCTGCTGTTGACCGCCCGCCGCCCGTGAGATAGTCCGGTCGGATGCCCGACCGGCTCGCTCACGACTTCCCCCTGTTTCCGCTGGATCTGGTCGTGCTGCCGACCGAGTTCGTGCCGCTCCACATCTTCGAGGAGCGTTACAAGACGATGATTGGCGAGTGTCTGGCCCACGAGCAGGAGTTCGGGGTGGTGTGGCTATCCGACGACGGGCTGCGAGAGGTGGGCTGCGCCTGCCGGATCGAACGGGTGCTGGAGCGGATGGAGGACGGCCGGATGAACATCCTCACCCGGGGCACCCAGCCGTTCAGGGTGCTCGAGCGCCAGAGCGACCTGGCCTATCCGGCCGGGGTGGTCGAGTTCCTGTCCGATCGCGAGGAGCCGGTCGACCCCGAGCTGATGACGGATGCCCACCAGGCCTACGCCGACCTCGTGCGGCGCGCCACCGATCGCGATCCGGACGCCGAGGAGCTGGACGGCATGGGCGCCTACGAGATGGCGGCCACGGTGGACTTCGGGCTGGACGCCAAGCAGGGGCTGCTGGACCTCCGCTCGGAGAATGGCCGCCTGCGTCTGGTCACGCGGCTGTTCCGCGCGGCGATCAAGCGCCTGGACTTCGTCGACCGGGCGCAGGCGCGGGCCCGGTCGAACGGGAAGGTTCGGTTCGGGTAACGGGCCCGGCCGGCAGCGGCATGGGCCCTGGGGCGGGCGGATCTGGGGCGGGTGCACGCTCTGCAGAAGGTGGGACGCAGTCCAGCGCGCACATCGGACAGCCGTCCGGCGATTTGCGCGCCCAAACACGTGGCGGATGTCCGAGCGCGCAATGCTCGACTCACCAGGACGGTTTGCGCGCTGGAACACGGTTCGGGGGCGCCGGCACGGGTGAACAGGCTCGCGTCGCGGCCGTGCAGCATGGATGTGGGCATCGAGAGGCGGGTTTGGTCGCAGCGCTGTCGGACTGAGCCGCCCCTGTCTCCACCCTTCGTCTACGCGTTGTAGATGACCATTGCCAGCCCGAACACCACGCAGTAGATCCCGAACGGGATCAGGTTCGCCCGCTTGAAGTAGCGGGTCAGGAAGTGCACGGTGAACACGGCGGCGACCGCGGCGACGACCATGGCGATCAACGAAGCGATGCGCAGATCATGGGCCTGGGTGGCGGTGGCGTACCCGTGGGCAAGGTGGATCTTGCCGGTCAGGTCGCCGTACTTGAGCAGTCCGGCGGCCAGGATCGGCGGCGTGGCCAGCAGGAACGCGAACCGCGCCGCGTCCTCGTTGTCCAGACCGCGCAGCAGCCCGGCGGTCATGACGATGCCGTCGCGGCTGATGCCGGCGATCAGGGCGAACGTCTGGAAGGCGCCGATCACGAACCCCTCGCGGTATTCCAAGGTGTCCAGACGCCGGCTCTTGCCGTCGGGCTTGGTGCCCTCGCGCTCGGCCAGCGCCTGCACGTCCGCGCGCCGGCGCAGCCGCTCGGCCGACAGCAGGATGATCCCGTTGACGACCAGGAAGATGGACGCCGCGAGGGGCTTGGCCAGCGCCACGCGGACAGGGTGCTCAAGCAGCAGGCCGAAGATCCCGACGGGGATCGTGGCGAGCACGATCAGCCAGGCCAGCCGTTCGGTGGAGTTCTCCACCAGGAAGCGTCGCTGCTTCAGCGAGCGCCAGAGCGAGACGAAGAAGCCGCGGATCACATCGATCCAGGTGCGCCAGAAGTAGATGAGCAGGCCGATTGCACTGCCCACATGCAGCGTCACCACCACCGCCAGCCAGGGCGACTCCGGCTGCGACTGCCAGCTGACGATGTTGTGCCACCCGAACAGGTTGGGGAAGATCACCGTGTGCCCGAGGCTGGAGACCGGGAACAGCTCGGTCACCCCCTGGAGGAGCCCCAGGACGATCGCCTGGAAGGTGGTTAGCAGATGGGCGGCGCCGGCTGCGAGCACAAGGTCGCGAACAGTAGCGGGGCACCTTGACGATTCCTCAAGAGCCCCACCCCGGGATGAGAGGTTTCAAACAAACCGTGCCCCAGGCAAACCCGCGCCCGCATCACCCGCGGATCACCCGGCAATCACCCGGCGATCACCCCTCCACCACCACCGCCGCCCCACCTCGCCGGGGATCCCCCCCGCCGGAGAACCGGCCGGCCGCGTCGCGCTCCACCGCCTGGACGCCGCCGAAGAAGAGGTTGAGCTCACGGAACGCCGCGTGCCCGTAGCGCGACCGGTCGATCGCGCTCACGTCGATGCCCGGCTCGGTGTAAACGATCCCGTCCTCGAAGTGGACCCGCGGCGACTGCACCGCCTCGTCGGCTCGCATCCCGTCGTCGATGACCCGCAGGATCGTCTGGAGGATGGCCGACCGGATCCGGTTCGATCCCGCGCTGCCCAGCACCAGTTCGGGCAGGCCGTCCCGCAGTACGACCGTCGGGGCCATCATGCTGGGCAGCCGCGCGCCCGGGGGGTGGCGATGAAAGCCGAGCGGGTTGAGGTCCTGCTCGCCCAGCATGTTGTTGAGGTGAAGTCCGGTGCCGGGAACCACCACGCCCGAGCACGCGCCGTTGCTGCACGTGACCGAGCAGGCCATGCCGCCCCTGTCCAGCACCGCCACGTGCGTGGTGGAGCCCAGTCGACCGCCCGGCCTGAGGAACCGCTCCGCGAACCCCGGATCTCCGACGGGATCCCCGAGGCTCTCCAGGAACTCAGGCGTGCGCGCGGCCTGACTGGCCTCCATCGCCTCGATCACGGCTTCCAGCGAGCTGGAGGCTCCTTCCAGGCGGCTCAGGGCATACGCCAGCAGGATCCCTCCGGCAGACGGCGGCGGATTGGTCAGCACCTGCCGGCCCCGGTAGGCGACCCGCACCGGCGGGCGGTCGATCACTCGGTAGGCGGCCAGGTCCTCACGTGAGACGAGCCCACCGCGCTGCTTCAGCCACCCAACCACCCGCTCGGCAATCTCGCCCCGGTAGAACGGCTCCGCCCCCTCCTCCCCCAGCTGCTCCAGAGCATCGGCCACCCCGGGCTGGCGAATCACGTCGCCGGTTTTGAGCAGCTCGCCCTCCGGAGCGAAGATTGCCGCCGCCTCCGGTGTGGCGGTCACGAGCCCTCCGAGGATCTCGACCACATAGGCCTGCTGGCGGGTCAGCGCCGCTCCCCGCCGGGCCAGCTCGGCCGCCGGGGCCACCAGTTCCGGGAGCGGCAGGCGCCCGAACCGCGAGCTGGCCACGGCCACGCCGGCGGGCACACCGTAGGTCCCCACCGAGGCCGGCCCGACGTTGAAGATCTGCACCGCGTCGCCGAACGACACCGGGACAGGAACCAGCTCGGCCCGGGAGCGTCCGCCGGAGCCGGAGTCTCTGCGGCCGGGCGCCTCGACGAAGAAGTCGAGCAGCACCGGGGCTTGGCCGGTCTCGGGCCTGACCAGCATGTAGCCCCCCGCGCCCAGCCCGGTGAGCAGGGGCTCACACGTGAACGCGGTGAGCATCGCGGCCAGCGCCGCATCGACCGCGTTACCACCGGCCCGCAGCGCATCGGCGCCCGCCCGGGCGCTGAGCTCGTGACCCGCGGCAACGACGCCCAGCTGGGTTGTCAGGCCTATCTCCTGGGGATGAATTCCGGGACGTCCAGCTCGCCGCCCGTCAACGAGCGATCACGGCGGGACACCCGCGGCTCGCCGTCGGGCTCGCGCATCTCACGCTCGCCCGGGCGATCCCGCTCCGACCAGTCACGCTCAGCGCGGCGATCCCGGCTCGACCACTCGCGCTCGGGCCGGCGGGGACGCTCGGCGGCCTGCGCCGCCGGAGGATCCGCGTCGCGCTCCGTGAGGCGATTCCGATAGCCGGTGGCCACCACGGTGACCCATACCTGACCGTCGGCCAGCTTCTCGTCGAGCATCGCGCCGAAGATGATGTTGGCGTCGGGATGGGCTGCTTCGGCCACCGCCCTGGCCGCCTCGTTGACCTCCCACAGCGAGAGATCGGGACCGCCGGTGATCGACAGCAGGATCGATCGCGCGCCCTCCATGCTGGTCTCCAGCAGCGGTGAGGCCACGGCCGCCTCGGCGGCATCGATGGCCCGGCGCTCGCCGGTGCCCATGCCGATGCCGAGCAGCGCATTGCCGGCGTTGGACATGATCGTCCGCACGTCCGCGAAGTCGAGGTTGATCAACCCGGGCAGGGTCACCAGGTCCGAGACGCCCTGCACGCCCTGGCGCAGCACATCATCGGCCACCCGGAAGGCATCCACCATCGATGTGCCTCGGTCGAGCACCGTGAGCAGGCGGTTGTTGGGCACGACGATCAGCGTGTCCACCTCTGCGGCCAGGGACGCGATCCCTGCCTCGGCCTGAGCGCTGCGCCGCGAACCCTCGAACTGGAAGGGCCGGGTGACGATCCCGACGGTGAGCGCGCCGATCTCCCGGGCGATCTGGGCCACCACCGGCGCGGCGCCGGTGCCGGTGCCGCCTCCGGCCCCGGCCGCGATGAACACCATGTCCGAGCCGCGAAGCAGCGCCTTGATGCGGTCGTACTCCTCGCGAGCGGCCTGCCGGCCCAGTTCGGGGTTGGAGCCGGAGCCCAGGCCGCGGGTCACCGAGTCACCGATGTGCAGCGTCTCGGCGGCCGCGCACTGCTGCAACGACTGCAGGTCTGTGTTGATGGCCAGGAAGTCGACGCCCTCGATCTCGGCCTCGATCATCCGGTTCACCGCGTTGACGCCGGCACCGCCCACACCCACCACGCGAATCACCGGGCTGCCCACCGGGCGCGGTGGCGCGAAGGCGTCGCTCAGCCGGTCGCTACGGGCATACGCGTCCTCCGCGGCCGGCGTGGCCGGGGCCGCGGCCCGCCGCGGGCTGTCCATGAGATTGTGGGGGATGTCGGCGGAGAAGGCATGGCGCAGTCGCTCCTGGGGCGACGGGATCCGCGGCTCGTCGAGCTCGAGCTCGGGCTGGGGCTCGGACATGGACGGATGCGGCGCTCGGCGCCGCGGCTTCGGAGCTGCGGGCCGTTCGGCCGGCGGCTTGACGTCCGCCTTGGCCTTCGGAGCCTTACCGGCGGACTGCGGCGCCTCACCCGGATCAGCCTTCGGCTTGCCGGCCTTCGGCTTCTCGGTCTCCGGCGCGGCGTCCTCGGCGGTCTTGCGGAAAAGCGCAGCCAGAGGCCCTTCGCGCATACTCGCGCGCTTAGCGTTTGGCATTTGAGAGGACCTCCTTCGCAAGCTGCCGGTAAGCGTGAGCGGCCAGTCCGTCCGGATCGTACTTGAGCACGGACATGCCTTTCACAGGGGCTTCGGCAAACCGGACCGTCTTGCGGATCCGCGAGGCGAACACGCGATCGCCGAAGTTCTCCTCCAGCAGCTCAATCGCCTCCTTGGCGTGAAGGGTGCGCGTATCCATCATCGTCGGCAGGATCCCCTCGATATCCACCCCCGGATTCAGGTTCTCCCGGATCATCGCCAGCGTGTTCTGCAGTTGGATGAGCCCACGCATGGACAGATACTCGCACTGGACGGGGACGATCACCTTGTCCGCCGCGGTCAGCGCGTTGATCGTCAGCAGGCCCAGGCTCGGCGGGGTGTCGATGAACACGAAGTCGTAGTCATCGTCGACCTCCTTCAGGGCCCGCTCCAGTGAGCGCTCGCGGCCGATCATCGTGGACATGGCGATCTCGGCGCCGGCCAGGTCGATCGACGAGCAGGCCACGTCGACCTCCCGCTTGCGGATCACCTCTCTGATCGACAGCCGGTGAACGAGGACGTCGTACATCGACTTCTGGAGTCCGTCGGGGTCGACTCCCTGTGACATGGTCAGGTTGCCCTGTGGATCCATGTCGCAGCAGAGGACGCGGTGGCCCTCTTCGGCGAAAGCCACGGCGAGATTGAGCGTGGTGGTGGTCTTGGCGACGCCGCCCTTTTGGTTGGCGAACGCGATCACCTTGGCAGTGGCCGTCACGGGATGAGCTCCGCTTCACTCGAGGAGGACATTCGCGGCTGTATTCGCATAACCGCGCGCGATTCCTTCTGATAGATGGTTGATTCCACGGCCGCGCGGTGCTGGGGGACCCGGGGATCAAGCCGGTCAAGGACGCAGGGTGAAGTCAATACTGGAGGTATTGGCGAGCCCGAGGACGCCGACCGGCGCCGATCATCCGGATCCATCCGGCACGCGGGGTCGTGGCATCAGCCATCTCAGGCGGATTTCCGGCGCCGCTATGTTTCCCGAGCGGTGGATGCCCTGCTGCAACGACGGCTGATCTTCGTGACCGGCAAGGGGGGCGTGGGCAAGTCGACCGTGGCCGTGGCGCTCGGACTGGTGGCCGCCCGCCGGGGCCTGCGCACGATCGTGGCCGAATTGTCCGGCAGCGACCGGCTCCAGCAGCTCTTCGAGCCCGCGTCTGTGAATGGCGATCACCCGTATGAGGAGGTCGAGCTCGTCCCCGGCCTGTTCACGATCTCCGTCGACCCGCAGCACGCCATGGAGGAGTACCTGCGGGTCAAGACCGGCCCGGTCGGGCAGGCCCTCGGCTCCACCCGGCTGTTCCAGGCCTTCGCGATGGCCACCCCGGGCATGCGCGAGCTGCTCAGCATCGGCAAGGTATGGGAGCTGGCCCAGTTCGAGCGCCGCACGCGGGACGCCGCCCCGTATGACCTGGTGATCGTCGACGCGCCGGCCACCGGACACGGCGTGGGCATCCTGCGCACGCCGCGCACGTTCGCCGAGATCGCCCGCGTGGGTCCGATCGCCCACCAGGGCGGGCAGATAGCCCGCACGATCGCCGACCGTTCGTTCACCGCCGTAGTCGCCGTGAGCACGCCCGAGGAAATGCCGGTCAACGAGACCCTCGGGCTGCACGACCTGCTGCTCGAGGACGAGCTCGATCTCGACACGGTGATCGTCAACGCCCGCTATCCCGAGCGCTTTTCGCCTGCGGAGACCGAGGAGCTCGCGCAGGTCCTGGCCAGCGGCCCGGAACGCCCCGTGCGCGCGGCGCTGCGGGCCGCGCTTTCCCAGCAGGCTCGCTGCGCCACCCAGGCCGAGCAGCAGGAGCGGCTGGCCGCGAGCTTCGCAGACCGGCTGGTCACGCTTCCCTTCCTGTTCTGCCCGGAGATCGGTCCCGAGGAGCTCGAGCTCCTGGCCGACCACCTGGAGGCGCATCTGCCATGAACATCCCTGAGCTCCTGGCGGGCAAGCGCGTGTGCGTGTGCGCCGGCGCCGGCGGCGTGGGCAAGACCACCACCTCAGCGGTGGTGGCGCTCGGCATGGCCGCCCAGGGTCTGCGCGTGGCCGTGGTCACCATCGATCCAGCCCGCCGGCTGGCCAACGCGCTCGGCCTCGAGGAACTGGAGAACCAGCCCCGGCAGGTCCCGCCCGAACGACTGCAGGCCCACGGGCTGGAGGTGGAGGGAGAGCTGTGGGCGATGACGCTCGACCCCAAGCGCACATTCGATGAGCTGATCGAGCGGCTCGCCTCCACCCCCGAGCGCGCGGAGGAGATCAAGGCCAACCGCGTGTATCGCGAGCTGTCCACCGCCGTGTCGGGCTCTCAGGAGTTCACCGCCGTCTCCAAGCTGTACGAGCTGACCCAGGAGGAGGACTTCGACCTGCTCGTCCTGGACACCCCGCCGTCGCGCAGCGCGCTTGACTTCTTCGACGCTCCCGGCCGGCTCACGTCGTTCCTGGAGGGCCGCGCCCTGAAGGCGTTCCTGCGCCCGACCGGCCTGGGCATGCGCGTGCTCGGCGCGGGCGCCGCCCCGCTGCTGGGCGGCCTGCGCCGGATCACCGGCATCGATCTGATCGCCGATCTGACCACCTTCTTCAGCCTGCTGGGCGACATGACGGACAACTTCAGCGCCCGAGCACGCGAGGTGGAGACGCTCCTGCACGCGCCTGAGACCGCCTTCCTGCTGGTCACATCGGCCCAGCGCGAGCCGATCGACGAGGGGATCTGGTTCCGCCGCACGCTGATGTCCAGCGGGCTGCCGTTCTCTGGCGTGGTGGTGAACCGCTTCCATCACGATCTCGGTGCGTCGCTCAACCCCGGCGAGCTGCTCACGGGACTGTCCTCGTTGATCGGATCGGGCCTGGCCGAGCAGGTTGCGGAGAACTGGAGCGACTACCACGTCCTGGCCACCCGCGATCAGGCCAACGTGGAGCGCCTCGCCGTCGAGCTCGAGGGCGAGCCGCTACTGCTGGTGCCCCAGCTGGACGGCGATGTGCATGACGTCAGCGGGCTGGTCCGGGTGCACCGCTACCTGTTCGCCTCCGACGCCGAGCGGGCCAGCCTGATCGAGGACGTGGTGGCCTGAGACCAGGCCGCCCAGCCCAGCAGCGTCGATCCCCACGCCTCCGGCCCCGGCGCGCCGATCAGCTCGACGGTCCCCTCGTGAAGCAGTTCCCACACGGCCAGCTCGGCCACGCTCAGCCGCTGGCTGGGCCGGGCCCCCGGAAGCAGGGCGTCTGACATCTCCACGACCCCGGCCAGCGTCTGGGGCCCGGCGGTGAGCCGCCCGAGCATTCGCTCCTTGAGACGGTCGACCGTCGCGGGGCGCTCGGCCTGCGCCGCCGGCGCCGTGTTGAGCACGCGCTCGGTGACCTCGCTGCCGGTGCGCATCACGTTCTGCCACCCCCGCCCCAGGCCAATCTCCTCGGACCCCAGCGCCCGCCCCTCGTAGATGGTCAGCCGCGTCTTGCCCGGCTCCCACTCGCGCTCGGCGTAGGTGACGGTCTGCCCGGCCCGCAGCGGTCCCAAAAACCGCCGGTTGAGCTCCTCCTCGGTCAGGTTGAACGCCCGGGTGGTGTGCGGGCGCTGCTTGAGCTCGACGTGGAACACGGCTGCAGATTAAGCGTTTGTCCCGGTGAGGGTGGCTGGCCGGCCACCCCCACCGAGCCGACCCTGAGTTGGGCGCCGGTCAGGCGGGAGTCGCCGCGGCCTCGGCCAGCAGCTCATCAGCGACCGATCGCACGTCGGCGTCCAGGTGGCCGCACAGCGCGTCGCGCAGGATCGCCCGCAGGTGCTCGGCCATTTCCTCCACCAGACCATCAGCCGAGCAGCCAGGGTCGATCGCGGGGGCTATCCCGGTGACCACAGCGCGCTCCAGAGAGATGGCGTGCGCGGCGCGCTGGGCGAGCGCCTGTCGCTGCGCCACCGGAGCGCAGATCACGGCCAGGCGTCCCGCCAGCCGCCCGCTGGTGGCGCCCTCGGGCTCGAGCAGCGCCCGCAGCGCCAGGAGGTAGTCGGTCAGCGCCTCGAACTGAGCGATCCGCTCGCATCCCATCTCAAACCGGGACAGCGCCCAGGCCAGCTCACCCGCCCCGGAGTCCTCCAGACCGGGTCGAGGCAGGCGCCGGGCAATCAGATTGCAGAATGCGCGAAACTCCTCCTCCTGGGCGGCCGGGATGACCAGCTCGAATCGACCCCGCGCACCCCGCCCACTTCCGCCCAGGGCCACCGGCCGCCAGGCGCCGCCGTCGATTCTCAGGGACCCGATCGGCCCGAGCGCGAACCCGCCGCGCTCGAACAGCCGCAGCGCCGTGAGCACCCGGCGAAACCGCGATCGGGCCACCGCGACCGGCGGAGCGTCCGACCGCTCCTGGGTCACCCGCAGCACGAGCAGGCTGCTCTGGTCATCGGCGTCCAGGTCAAGCTGGGGAGGATCGGCCAGGGCGCGAGCCCGGGCCAGTGACAGCCCTTCGCCGATCACCAGCTCATCGCTGTCGTCATCCAGGGTGACCCCGAGCAGCGGCGCCACCACCTCAAATACGCACTGTCCCTGGTAGAGCGCCCGCTCGAGCTCGTCATATGCCCCCTCGAAGCGATCCGGCTCGAACCCGAACTCGCTGCGTTCCGCGAACATCCGCCCGACGAAGCAGCGCAGGGCGGCGTCGGCCCGGTCGCGCGGGCGCTCGGAGATCCGTGGCTCGCCCATCGCGGTCAGGTAGGCGGCCGTTCCCTCGGCCACCTCCAGCGCCCGGGCGACCGGCGCGTAGCTGCTCAGCGCGACCAGCAGGCCGAGCCGCTCGCGCACGTAGGCCTCGGTCAGCGGGCGGTAGCAGTACAGCGGGGCCGAGCCGCGCCGGCTCCCGTCTGACTCCGCCACCTCGAAGGGCACCTCGTCTCCCTCGGCCACGGCCGCGCACAGGCGCCGGGAGGCGTCGAGCGCGAA
>DASZMP010000078.1:0-3603 GCA_035551795.1 Solirubrobacteraceae bacterium
GGTAGAAGTAGACGACGACGTTCCTGCCCCGGAGATCCGACAGCGTGACGGTGCCGCCGTCCTGGTTGTGGAGGGTGAAATCGGGGGCTTCGTCGCCAACCTGGGGAGCCATCAGCTCAGAGTATTCCCGATCAGATGCGCCGGCTGACCCCGAGTCGGCGGTGCAGGCCCGAGCCGCCGGCGATCTGATCACCTACGAACACACCCATCACGGCGTCACCTCCGGCGGCCCAGTCCCGATCCCAGTCCCCGATCCGCGCGAGGCGCTGACCGACCGACATCGGCTCCTGGCCTATCCACCGCATCCAGGGCCGCAGATGTTCCGCGCTCTCGGTCAGCGCGGTGACGAGCGCTTCGGCGTCGGCCGGGAGCCAGCGCCGAACGACGACAGCACCCGGTCCCACTACGCGCTCGGGTAGCCGCCGAACCGCGCTCACTTCAGCAGGCGGCTCAGCCGCCGGTCCTTGAGCACCTTGCCGTCCGTCTGGCAGTGCGGGCAGTAACACATCACGTAGTCCTCATAGAAGACGGCCTCGAGTTGCCCTCCGCACCGAGGGCAGGGCTGTCCGTTGCGACGGTGGACCCGCAGAGGCATGGGCAGCTTGTCCGGGACCGGCAGACCGAGCGTCTGCTCGTAGTGGGCGATGGCCCGCCCCAGTTGCTCGATGATGGAGTGACGCAGGACCTCGGCCTCGTCCTCGTCCAGGTCAGAGCCGCGACGGAAGGGCGACAGGCGGGCGGCGTGGAGGATCTCGTCCACCCAGGAGCGGCCGATGCCGGCGATCACGTGCTGGTCGCGGAGGATGGCGTACAGCGGGCGGGGCTGATCGAGCAGCTCACCGAGCTGGGGCGGGTCCGGCCAGGCCTCCGGGCCCAGCGCAGCCAGCGTCTCCTCCTCCTCCACCTCGTCGCTGCGCAGCAGCTTGACCCAGGCTCGCTGGCGCGTCCCGAACTCCCGCAGCCGGAGCTCGCGTCCGTCCTCGAGGCGGATCAGCAGGCGGGAGGTGCGGTCGCGCAGCGACGCCCGCGTGTCGAACAGCTGCAGCCGCCCGGCGGACATCAGGTGGATCAGCAGCGTTAGCTCGCCGGTCAACTCGATTCCGAACAGCTTGCCCCGCCGCCGCACGCCAAGGATCGTCTGCCCGTCGAGCGCGGTCAACGGTGGATCGAAGGTCTTCAGCGCGTTGATCCCAGGCGCCACGACCGACTCGACGCGAGCACCGGTGACCGCACGACCGATCAGGCGGGCAGTGATTTCGACTTCGGGTAGCTCGGGCATCTTCTTCTGATTATGAGAGGGAATTCTGCGTTTGCCTTCACCGATCTTTAAGTAGCCGAGCGGAGACTCCCGTCCATGAGTGACCTGCTTGCCATAGTCGACAGCACGAGCACCAACGATGCGCTCGTGGAGGAGATCGTTCGCCGGCACCCGGATCGGGTGACGCTCCTGGTGGAGGATCCGGACGAGGACGGCTGGGCCGCGGACGAATCGCAGCGCGGGAACGCTCTGCGGGACCGAATGGCCGCACTGCTAACCGCGATCGAGCAGCGCACCGGAGCGGTGGTCGTGGGCCTGGCCGGAAACCGTGACCAGCTGAACGGATGGCGGTTCGACCGGACCATCGGTGGGCCGCCTGCGCTACCGGTCTGACGCCGCCGGAGGCCTCAAAGGCCCCCGGCGGCAGGGTTCCCGGCTGGCCGGGATCGGTAGCCTCCCGCCGGCCCGATGAGCCCCACGCCCGCCGCACCCGACGACATCGTCCAGACACATGAGGTGGGAGCGCGCAATGAGCGCAAGCCGCTCCTGGTTCTCGAACCGTTGCGGGAATTCCTGGCCTTCTCCGGTCTGCAGGCGCCCGAGGATCTGGCCGCCGAGCCGATCGGCGAGGGCCACTCGAACGTGACCTTCCTCCTGTCCACTGACGTCGTTCTCCGGCGTCCGCCCCGCGGTCCGCTGCCCCCCAGTGCCCACGACGTGATGCGGGAGGCGCGGCTGCTGACGGCGCTGACGCCCACGCCCGTGCGCACCCCGCGCGTCCTCGCGGTGTGCGCCGACGAGAAGGTGATCGGGGCGCCCTTCTACATCATGGAGCGCGTGGACGGAGAGGTGATCACCGACCGGCTCCCGACGGATCTGGACACTGAAGCCGAACGCGACCGGATCGCCGACCAGCTGATCGACGCGCTGGTCGAGCTCCACGCGGTGGATTGGCGAGCCGCAGATCTGGAAGGGTTCGGGAAGCCCAGCGGCTACCTGGAGCGCCAGCTGCGCCGGTTCTCCGGCCTGTGGGAGCACAACCGCACCCGGGAGCTGCCCGCCGTCGAACAGCTGGGAAGCTGGCTGGAGCAGAACATGCCGTCCTCGCCACCGGCCACGGTTGTGCACGGCGACTACCGCCTGGGCAACACGATGTTCGCCGCGCGGGCCCCGGCGCAGCTGACCGCGATCCTCGACTGGGAGATGGCCACGATCGGCGACCCGCTGGCCGACATCGGGTACATGATGATCCACTGGCACCAGGCCGGCGATCAGCTGGGCGGCTTCAACCTCCAGTCGGTGACCATGCTTCCGGGCTTTCCGTCCCGCCAGGAGATGATCGCCCGCTATGAGCAGCGTTCCGGACGCTCGATGCAGGCGCTCGACTGGTACGTGACGCTGGCCCTGTGGAAGGGGGTCGTGTTCATGGAGGGCAACTACAAGCGGGCGGTGGAGGGACGGACGGACGATCCGTATCTGAAGTCGTTCGGTGCGGCGGTGGTGCAGCTGGCCGAGCGGGCGCTGGAGGTGACCCGGAGTGGCTTCTGAGTACCAGGGGCTGCTGGTCGACTACGGCGGGGTGCTGACCACGAACCTGTTCGAGTCGTTCGGGGCGTTCTGCCGCGGAGAGGGGCTGGAGCCCGACGTGGTCGTTCGGCAGTTCGCGGGCAACCGCGAAGCTCGCGAACTGCTGATTGAGCTCGAGTGCGGGCGGATGGGCGAGGAGGAGTTCGAGCGGCGCCTGGCGGGGATGCTGGAGGTGGACCCCGAGGGGCTGATCGACCGGATGTTCGCCGGGTCGGGACCGGACTTGGCGATGCGCTCGGCGGTGGCGGCGGCCCGGAGGGCCGGAGTACGCACCGGGCTGATCTCCAACTCCTGGGTGGATCGTCACTACGACACCGAGATGCTGGACGGATTGTTCGACGGCGTGGTCATCTCGGCCCGCGAGGGGATCCGCAAGCCGGCGCCTCGCATGTACGAGCTGGGGGCCGAGCGGATCGGCGTGGCCCCGGCGGGATGCGTGTACGTGGACGATCTGCCGTTCAACCTGGAGCCGGCGGCCGAGCTGGGGATGGCGACGATCCACCACGTGGATCCGCAGCGGACGATCGCGGAGCTGGAACGGTTGCTGGGCGTGCCCCTCGCGCGCGACCCGGCGGCCTAACGCGCGACGGCCCGGTCAGGCCCTGGCCGCGTCCTATCGGCCGTAGAGCAGCTTGAAGAAGCGCCGCAGCAGCCTGGTGCGCCCGGCCCGGTAGGGGAACATGAACGGCTCCCGCTTGAGCGCCCGGCGGGTGATCAGCAGCGACTGGGTCTTGCAGTACTTGCGGATCCCGCCTGAG
>DASZMP010000079.1:0-7846 GCA_035551795.1 Solirubrobacteraceae bacterium
CCGCATGGCGTCGGCCCCGTGGGTCTCGAACATGGCTTCGGGGTCGGGGTAGTTGCGCAGCCGCTTGGACATCTTCTGCCCGTCGTCGCCCAGCACGATGCCGTGGGCCAGGCAGGTCTTGAACGCGGGCCGATCGAACAGGGCGGTGGCCAGCACGTGCAGGGTGTAGAACCAGCCGCGGGTCTGGCCGATGTACTCGACGATGAAGTCGCCGGGATAGTGGCGCTCGAACCACTCCTGGTTGTCGAAGGGGTAGTGGACCTGGGCGAAGGACATCGACCCGGACTCGAACCAGCAGTCGAGGACGTCGGTGACCCGGCGCATCGTGGAGCGGCCGGTGGGGTCGTCCGGGTTGGGCCGGGTCAGCTCGTCGATGAACGGCCGGTGCAGGTTGTCCGGGCGTACGCCGAAGTCTCGCTCGAGCTCGTCGAGCGAGCCGTAGACGTCGATGCGCGGGTACGCCGGGTCGTCGCTGCGCCAGACCGGTATCGGGCTCCCCCAGAAGCGGTTTCGCGAGATCGACCAGTCACGGGTGTTCTCCAGCCACCTCCCGAACTGACCGTCCTTGACGTGCTCGGGCACCCAGCGGATCTGCTGGTTGAGATCGAGCATCCGCTCGCGGATCTTCGTGGTCGAGACGAACCACGACGACACCGCCATGTAGATCAGCGGCTCGCGGCACCGCCAGCAGTGCGGGTAGGAGTGCTCGTAGGACTCGGCGCGGAACAGCCTGCCGCGAGCGCGGAGGTCCTCGATCAGATCGGGATCGGCGTCCTTGACCCAGCGCCCGGCGTACGGCCCGATCCGCTCGTCGTAGGTGCCATCGGGTCGGACGGGGTTGACGACATTCAGTCCGTACTGCTCGCCCAGGCGAAAGTCGTCCTCGCCGAACGCGATCGCAGTGTGCACGAGCCCGGTGCCGGCGTCGGCGGTGACGAAGTCGCCCAGCACGACGGTGTGGCCTTTCGGGCCGTACTCCGTGCCGGGGATGAAGTCGAACGGCGGCTCGTAGCGAAGCTCCTCGAGATCCCGGCCGGGGAAGCGCTCGGCCACCTCAGCCTCGGGACCGAGCACGCGCTCGAGCAGCGCCTCGGCCAGGATGTAGCCGTCGGTCGTGCGGACGTAGATCAAGTCGGGGTCGACCGCCACGGCGGCATTGGAGACCAGTGTCCACGGCGTTGTCGTCCAGACGAGCAGCTGGCCGCGCTCGCTCGGGAATACCACGTAGACGCTCGGGTCGAGCACGTCCTGGTAGACGCCCGGCTGTCCCAGCTCGTGGCTGGACAGCGTGACCTGATCGCGTGGGCAGTACGGCACGACCTTGAGCCGCTCGTACAGCAGCCCCCTGCTGTGGATCTCCTTCAGCGCCCACCAGACCGACTCCACGTAGCTCGTGTCCATCGTCCGATAGGCATCGTCCAGATCGACCCAGTAGCCGATCCGCTCGGTCATGGCGTTGAACTCGGCGATGTGGCTGCCCACCTTGGCGCGGCAGCGGGCGTTGAACTCGGCGATCCCGAACTGCTCGATGTCGTCCTTGGACTTGAAGCCCAGCTCGGCCTCCAGCGCCAGTTCGACCGGCAGCCCGTGGCAGTCCCAGCCGCCCTTGCGCTCGACGTAGTGGCCGGTCATCGTGCGGTAGCGCGAAAAGATGTCCTTGAACACGCGGGCGAGCACGTGGTGTACGCCGGGCGCCGCGTTGGGGAACGGCGGGCCCTCGTTGAAGCTCCACACCGGAGCCTCGCGGCGCCGGCGCAGTGACTCGGCGAACACGTCGCGCTCTCGCCAGCGCGCCAGCACCCCCTCCTCCAGTCGGGGGAAGTCGGCCTTGGGGTCGACGGGGTGCAGCGGGGTCATCGGACGGACGATTCTAGGCACGGCACGGCGCCATCCCGGGGCCGCCCATCTGGGAGGATCGCTGGCGTGAAGCTGAGGCTCTACCACCACTCCGACGGGGCCCGGGTCGCCTACCGCGAAACCGGGACCGGGCCGCCGCTCGTGCTGCTGCACTCGCTGGGGCTGTCTCACCGGGAGTGGGAGCCGGTGGTGGAAGCGCTATCGATGCGCTTTCGCGTGGTCCTGCCCGACCTGCCTCTGCACGGAGACTCCGAGGATCGCCCGCGGCATCCATACACCCCGGAGTGGTTCGCCGAGGTGCTGAGCGGGTTCTGCGCGGAGGCGGCCGGGCCGCGGGCGCTGGTGGCCGGCCATGACTTCGGGGCCGAGCTGGCGCTGCGGGCCGTCGCCTCGAGCCTGCTGTCACCGAGGCGCCTGGTCCTCACGCCCAACCGCCTGCACCGGCCCGAGCGGTTCGCGCGCCGTCGCGGCGCCTGGCGGGCGGCGGTTCGCCTGGGTGGACTGCCCGGACTGGACCGCACCCTGTCCCAGGTGGCCCCGCTCGTGTTCCGCCCTGAGCTGGGGGAGCGCCTATCGGTTTCGGGCAATCCTGAGGCGCGCGATCTGGTGCGCCACGCGTTCGCCGACGTCGGCGGCAATGCCAATCGGGCGCGGGCCTGGGCCAAGTTCGTACGCCAATGGCCGGTGCGCGATCAGCGTGACCTGCTGGATGCGTATGCCCAGATAGATGTGCCCGTTCTGCTGCTGTGGGCCGAGCAGGATCCGCTGCACCCTCTCGAGTGGGCCGAAGAGGCGCTTGACCTGCTCCCGCACGCCCAGCTGCGCACCCTGGCTCGTACCGGGTTTCTGATCGCCTACGACGATCCGGTGGGGGTGGCTCGAGAGCTGATCGCGTTCTTAGGGTCCGCGACGTAGTTACTGGCCCTGAGGCTGCGTTGTAGCTTTCGTGTCAGGCCCGATTTCTTTGAGAACCTTGTAAAGGAGTGCCGGCATGAGCGTGCAGGAGCAGCCGCAGAAAGGGGAGCGGCTCTGGGGCGGGGAGACGAGCAAGGCGGTCGAGAACTTCCCCATCTCCGGCGAGCGCGTGCCGGTGCCGGTGATCCGCTGGTTGGGCCGGATCAAGGGCGCGGCAGCGCGGGTGAACGCCGAGCTGGGCCTGCTGGAGGACGAGAAGGCTGAGCGGATCGCCGCTGCGGCCGACCGGGTGGCCGAGGGGGAGTTCGACGCGCAGTTCCCGATCGACGTGTTCCAGACGGGTTCGGGCACCTCGTCCAACATGAACGCCAACGAGGTGATCGCGCGGTTGGCCGGCGAGGGCGTCCATCCCAACGACGACGTGAACATGGGCCAGTCCTCCAACGACGTGTTCCCTTCAGCGGTGCACCTGGCCGCACTGGGCGAGGTCACCGGCGAGCTGCTGCCGGCCCTGGAGGGGCTGGAGGCGGCGTTTGCCCGCAAGGCCGAGGCGTTTCGCGATGTGGTCAAGTCTGGGCGCACCCACCTGATGGACGCGGTGCCGGTCACCCTGGGCCAGGAGTTCGGCGGCTACGCGGCCCAGGTCCGTCTGGGTGCCCGCCGGATCCGGGGCGCATTGCCCCAGGTGGCGCAGATCCCGCTGGGCGGGACGGCCACGGGTACCGGGCTCAACACGCATCCGGAGTTCGCGCAGCACGTGCGGGCGCGCCTGTTCGACGCCACCGGTTTGGAGATCCGTCCGCCGGAGGACCCGTTCGAGGCTCAGGGCAACCGGGATGCGCTGGTGGAGCTGTCCGGTGCTCTGAAGGTGCTGGCGGTGTCACTGACCAAGATCGCCAACGACCTGGCCCTGATGGGATCCGGCCCGCGCGCCGGGATCGGCGAGCTGCTCCTCCCCGAGCTTCAGAAGGGCTCCTCGATCATGCCCGGCAAGGTCAACCCGGTGATCTGCGAGGTGGTCCTGCAGGTCGCCGCGCAGGTGATCGGCAACGATGCCGCGATCACGATCGCCGGCACCCAGGGCAACTTCGAGCTCAACGTGCGGGTGCCGTTGATCGCGCGAAACCTGCTCTCCTCGATCCGCCTGCTGTCCACGGCGTCACGAGCGTTTGCCGAGAAGTGCGTCGACGGGATCCAGGCCAACGAGGAGGGAGCGCATCGCTCGGCCGAGTCGACCCTGGCGGCGGCCACGGCACTGAACCCCTACATCGGCTACGACAGGGCGACCGAGATCGTCAAGGAGGCGGCGTCCTCAGGCCGGCTGCTGCGTGAGGTGGCCTACGAGAAGGGCGTCGACGAGGAAACGTACGACAAGGCGATGGACCTGCGCAAGATGGCGCAGGGGAACCTGTAGGCAGGCTCCCAGGGCGTTCGGACTCGGGGATCCGGATGGCCGGTCGGGCGCAACTCCGGGCCGCCCCTCGCGTTATGAATCTGGGTCTGCGGTCGAACCCGGGAAGCCGCCGGGGCTCAACCCTTTTGGCTCAGCTGACGACACAAAGCGAAGTTATGGCTTCCGGATCAGTCCTTCATGCGCTCCGCCGAGCGCCGGTGCTCGTGGCCGCGCTGTCCGCGGCGGCGGCGCTCCCAGCCGCCGCCCGGGCGACGGTTCCCATCGGGGGTCCCGCGTACCCGCACGTGTCCGAACCGTCGGCCAGCGGTTTCTACATCCGTGGCGGTGGTGATGGCCACGGCATCGGCCTGAGCCAGTACGGAACCCTCGGATACGCCCAGCACGGCTGGAGCTATCAGCGGATCCTGGCTCACTACTACCAGGGCACGAGCCTCGGGTCCGTGAGCCCTTCCGAGATCATCCGGGTGCTGCTCAAGGACGGCGCGGTCAAGTTCAGCGGGGCCGACAAAGCGGGTGGCAAGCCGCTCGCGCCGGGCACCACCTACACGGTCCACCTCCTGTCGTCCGGCAAGCTGGAGCTGATGGCCGGCACCACCAAGGTGTTGACGGACTCGCCCCCGCTCACCGTGTCGGGCTCAGGGCCGCTGACGCTGGACGGCCTGGGCGAGTACCGGGGGGACTTCGTGTTCCGGCCCGACGCGTCCGGCGGCGTTCAGACCGTGAACGCGCTGGACATCGAGGACTACGTGCGCGGCGTGGTCTCGGCGGAGATGCCCTCGAGCTGGCCCGCGCAGGCGCTGCGCGCCCAGGCGATGGCCGCCCGGACCTATGCGTTGACCTCCGGCTCGGCTAGCTCCACGTTCGACGTCTACTCCGACACCCGCTCGCAGATGTACGAGGGCGTATCGGCCGAGACTCCAAGCACCGATGCCGCCGTTTCGGCCACCCGCGGCAAGGTGGTCACCTACCACGGCACTCCGGTGGTCACGTACTTCTCCTCGAGCTCGGGCGGCCACACCGAGAGCATCCAGAACGTGTGGCTCGGGTCCTCGCCGGAGCCCTGGCTGCGCGGGGTGCGCGACCCCTACGACGGGGCGGGCGGCAATCCGAACCACCGCTGGGCGTACAACCTCAGCGTGGGCGCGGCATCGCGCAAGCTGGGCGGCTTGGTGAAGGGCAGCCTGGTGGGGATCAAGGTGCGCAAGCATGGCGTGTCCCCGCGCATCGTCGAGGCCGCCGTGGTCGGCACCCGTGGCAGCGCCGACGTCACCGGTCCCGCGCTGCAGCAGGACTTCGGGCTGATGAGCACCTACATGGCTTTCACCACGGTGAACATGCACGGCGTCTTCTCGGCTTTGTCGAGCGGCGGTTCGACCAGCGGGGGCGCCTCGGCTGGATCGGGACCCGCGGGCGGTCGATCGCTGGCCGGGCGCGTCTATCCGACCCACCGGGGCGTGCTGGTGCTGGTCCAGAAGCTCGGCAAGCACGGTTGGTCGACCACCCGCCGTGTGCGCACCGTGAACGGAGGGCACTTCAAGGCCCGGATCCCCGGGCCGGCCCGTTACCGGATCAAGTACGGCAATGTCGGCGGTCCGGCTCTGACGGTCCGCTGATCGGCTGCGTGGCGTTCACGGCTTCCGGCGGCTCCGGCTAGGCTGGCGGTCGTGCCGGCCCCGCTGCTCGTCGTCGACGCTCCGTTCCTTCTCTACCGCTCGTTCTTCGCGCTGCCCGAGTCGATTCGGGGCGTGGACGACCGGCCCGTCGGAGCGCTCCTGGGTGCCGCCAACGCGCTGCTGCGCGTGGTGGCCGACCGTCGACCACGAGCGGTGGTGGTGTGCTTCGGGGCCGAGGCGGCCGCCTACCGCGTCGAGCTGTTCGCGCCCTACCACGCCGATCGGCCCCCTGTGCCCGATCCACTGGCCTGGCAGTTCGAGCAGGCACCGGCGTTGTTCGCGGCCTTCGGCTGGGGCTGTCAAGGATCCGACGATCTGGAGGCCGACGATCTGCTCGGCTCCTACGCGGCGGCCGAGACGGCCGCCGGCGGCAGCACCCTGATCCTCACCGGCGACCGCGACATGTACCAGTGCGTCGGCGAGCAGACGACGGTGCTGTATTTGAAGTCCGGGACCACCGGGTTCGAGGCGGTGGACGTCGCCGAGGTGCGCCGGCGCTACGGCATCGATCCCGGTCTGGTCCCCGACTTCATCGCCCTGCGTGGCGACCCCTCCGACTCGCTGCCGGGCGCGCCGGGGGTGGGCCCCAAGACGGCGGCGGAGCTCCTGGAGCGGTATGGCTCACTGGAGGAGGCCCTGGCGGCGGTGGGAACGGTGCAGCAACCGCGCCCGGCCCCGGACGTGCGGCCTCGGGTGGCCCAGTCCCTGCGCGAGAACGCCGACCAGCTGCGCCGCTACCGGGAGATCGCCCTGCTTCAGCTGGTCGAGCTGGAGCGCCCCGCGGACGCGCAGACGAACCTGGAGGGCGGCGCGGAGGCGGCCCGGACGCTCGGCCTGAATGCGCTGGCCAAGCGTCTGGAGGCGGCCGATTCGCTGGCCGACCTGTGACTGTGGAAGAAACCGGATTGCCGGCAAGGCAAGAACCCTGCCGATCCCTCTCCGAGCTCCCACTCTGGGAGACTTTTCCGCACCGGGTGCGGATTTCTCTCCCAGAGTGCTTTCGCCCCAGCGAGGTTACGGCGTGAACTTGACCGTGATCACGTCCCCGTCGGCCATCACGTAGTCCCGCCCCTCCAGCCGCAGCGCGCCTCGCTCGCGCGCCCCCGCGTACCCGCCGGCTCCCACCAGCGCGTCCCACGAGACGACCTCGGCCCGCACGAACCCGCGCTGGATGTCGGAGTGGATCTGTCCGGCGGCGTGCCAGGCAGTCAGGCCTCGCCGCAGGTGCCAGGACTGGGCCGGCTTGTCCTCGCCGGCCGTGAAGAACGCGATCAGTCCGAGCAGCTCGAAGGCTCCCCGGATCACGGTCTGCAGTCCGGACTCGCTCAACCCCAGGTCCTCCCGCATCGCTGCGGCATCGGGATCGTCCAGTTCCCCGAGCTCCGCTTCGAGGCGCGCCGAGATCGCCACCGCCCGGGCGCCGATCGCCTCCGCGTGGGCGGCGATCTGCGCGGGCACCTCCACATCCCCCTCGGACACATTGGCCACGAACAGGACGGGCTTCGCGGTCAGCGGGCTGAGCAGCTGCATGGCATCCGCTGCATCGTCGGGCGCCGGGACGGTCCGTGCCGGCCGCCCCGCCTGCAACGCCGCGACCACCTGCCTGAGCCACTCCGCCTCGGCCACCGCGTGCCTGTCCCCGCTCTTGGCCGTCTTGGCCACGCGGTCCAGGCGTCGCTCAGCCTGCTCGAGGTCGGCGTAGACCAGTTCGGTCTCGATCGTGTCGATGTCGCTCAGCGGATCGACCCGTCCCTCCGGATGCACGACGGAGCTGTCCTCGTGCACGCGCACCACGTGCAGGATCGCGTCCGTCTCCCGGATGTTGGCCAGGAACTTGTTGCCCAGGCCCTCGCCGCGGTGGGCTCCCGCCACGAGCCCCGCGATGTCATGGAAGGCGATCGTGTCCGGCACCACCTTGGAGGCCCGGATCGTTTCGGCCACCTCGTTGAGCCGCTCGTCGGTCACCGGGACCACCGCTACGTTCGGC
>DASZMP010000080.1:0-5140 GCA_035551795.1 Solirubrobacteraceae bacterium
CTACGAGATCCCGGACGCGATCGCGCGCCGCATCCAGCCGGTCGATGACTCTCGGACCTTCGCGGAGTGCCTGGCCGACCTGCTGACCGTGCCGGCGCTGCGCAGTTGCCCACTCGGTCGGTGCGGCGGCCCGGTTGACCAGGTCGAGATGATCCCTCTCGCTGCTGTTCGCGCAGCGGTTGAGCGAGTCGTTGAGGATCTGGCCAAGCGGGCCGTGTGGCTGTCGGATGACACCGTCCCGACGGTGATGAGCTGGCTCGATGCTCACCGACTCCACGGTGAGGAGCCTTACATCGGTTGCCCGTTCTGTTCTGATCGGTTCATCGAGCGGACGGTCGCCGGAGAGTCGTGGAAGAGCTTCAGCGCCCATGTGAACACGGCGATAGCACAGGGGTACGCCCGCGCCACAACTGGACGTCGGATGGACGTTTCGCCTGATTCGGAGGCGAGCGAGTGATGCTGCTTTCTCCCTGGAAATCGTGCATAAGCCGACGCCCGGACTCGAACCGGGGACCCCTTCATTACGAGTGAAGTGCTCTACCAGCTGAGCTACGTCGGCGCGGACACCCGCTCCTGAGGAGGCTACCCCACGACGAGCGGCTGGGACGGTCGGAGAAAGGGGGTCAGCGGTGCAGACCGTGCCCACCCAGGGGGTTGATGCCGCAGGAGAAGAGCGCGAAGATGATGACGGCGAGCCGGCCGCGCAGGAGCAGGCATTCGCCGGCTGAGAACGACAGTCCAGACGGCACCAAACCGCGAGACGAAATGACCGAACCCGACCCGGCGCTGCAGCAGATCCTCGAGCGAAATGAATGGTTCGGGCATCGTCAGCACGTGCAGCTCGCCTGGACCTACCTGCGCACCCTTCCGCGCGATCAGGCACGCGATGCCATGCGACGCTCGATCCGGCATATGGCGCAAGCCCACGACGCACCTGATCGCTACCACGAGACGCTCACGCTGGCCTGGATGGACGTCGTCGATCTGCACCTGGACCCGGGCACGTGTGGCAAGTCCTTCGACCAGTTCATCGAGCACAACGAGCGTCTGCTGGACCGGCACCTGCTCGAGCACCACTACAGCGCTGACCTGTTGAACAGCGGCCGGGCCCGGCGGGAGTACGTGGCGCCGGATCTGCAGCCGTTCCCGGCGCTCACCTAGACAGAACTCAGCCGGCCAGGTACAGCCGGTGGGCGACTGCGGCGGCCTGCGTGCGCGAGTGCACGCCGAGCTTGCTGAGGATCCGGGAGACGTGGACGCTGGCGGTCTTCTCGGCCATGTAGAGCGCGGCACCGATCTGGCGGTTGGTCGCACCTTCAGCCAGCAGCGCCAGCACCTGGCGCTCCCGCGCCGTCAGCCCGAACGGATCCTCCTGCGCGCCGCTCTCCGCCGGGGCGCGGGCCGCTCCATCAGAATCACCGACCGTCAGCCTCGCCCGGTCGCGCAGGGCCAGAACCTCTGCCTTCAGCCACAGTGCCTGCAGTTGCTGGGCCACCTCCAGCGCCGCATCGGCCGCACGCCCCCCGCTGGCCCGATCACCCCGCTCCACGTGCGCCTCGGCCTCCTGCCAGCGGGCCAGCCCGGTCTGGTAGGGACGCTGAAGCTCCTGCCAGCGCTCGGCCACGGCCGCCCATTGGGCGGGATCGTTCTTGCCCCGGGCGCGCGCCAGCTCGGCCGCGCCGACGGCGCTCCAGGCTGCCTCCACCGGGCCTCCGGTCTGAGCGACCGCCTTCAGGCGCTGCGCGTGGATCCGGCCGCGGGTCACAGCGTCACGCGCCTCCTTGGGTTCGCGCAGGTCCCGGGCCCGCTGGGCGATGTCGGCCTCGATGCGCGCTCCCACCGCGCTCACACGGGCGACGCGCATCACATCGTCGGTGCACAGCTCGATGCGGTCAAGCGCGTTCTGTACCGCCGCGCGCGCACCGCTCAGGTCGCCCTCCCGGCGGCGCAGCTCCCCGAGCTGGACACCCAGCCCGGCAATCCACTGCGGCTCGGACGAGCGAGCGACCAGCGGCTCCACCTGCTCGAGCAGACCGTGGGCCAGATCGTGTTCCCCGTCGCCTAGCGCCGTCTCGGACTCACGGAGCAGCCGGAACATCAACAACAGGCCGGCGGGGTGGCTGAATCCGCTGTCCAGACGCCCGCGCGCAGCCCGCCAGTCGCCGGCCTCGAACTCGATCTCCGACAGAGTCAGCAGCAGCCATTCGCGATGCACCCCCATCCGCGACGGCATCGAGTCGAGCCCCTCGCGCGCCACCTCCAGGGCTTCCCTGGTGCGGCCGCGCAGGTTGAGCAGGTCGGCCAGATTCGAGAACGCGTAGGCCACGCCGTCCTGGTTCTCGATCCGCCGCCCCAATTCGATCGCCTCACGAAGGCAGGCCACCCCCTCATCGATCTGGCCGAGAGCGATCTCGGTCATACCCAGCGTGTTCAGCACCTCGGACTCAGCGTCGCGATCGCCGGCGTCGACGGCCGCCGCCAGGGCCCGTCGCCCGTCGTCCAGCGCCTCCCGGAAATGTCCGCGCAGCAGGCGGGTCCGAGCCAGCCAGGACAGCAGTGACGCCCGCTCGCAAAGCTCGCCTTCGGGAAGCCGGTCCAGCGCCTCCTGGGCCGTCCTCAGACCCTCCTGGCCTCGGTTCATCGCCCACTGGATCCGGGCCAGCTGGTCCAGCACCGACGCGTACCGCACCGGCTCGCGGTCCGCGTCGACCTCGGCCACTGCGCTCTGCAGCAGCACCTCGCTGCGCGCGCGATCGTCGGCGATGCTATGAGCCTGGGCAGCGAACACGAGCAGACCGACGTGGTCCAGATCGACGTGGCGCTCCTGTTCGAGCACGCGCGGCCACAGCTCGAGCGCACGCTCGGCCAGGTCGGCCGCCTCGCCGTAGGCGTGCGCGGACCGGGCCGCCAGCGCGGCCTGGACGCTGGCCCTCAGCGCCGCGGGCTGGTCGCCGGCGGCCGCGTAGTGGGCCGCGACCAGAGCGGCCCGCTCGACCTCGGGGCCCTCGCCCGCCGGGTGGCGCTCCTCCAGATGCCCCGCCAGGGCCCGGTGCAGCTCCACCCGCTCGCCGGGTAACAGATCGTCGTAGAGAACCTCACGCAGGAGCGCGTGGCGGAACGCGAACGAGCCATCCTCGAGCGCCACCAGGATCTGCTCGGCCCGCGCCTCCCGCAGGGCGCCCTGGATGGCCGTGTGATCCAGCGGCGTCACCTCGGCCAGCGTCTCCTCATCCAGACGCCGTCCCACCGCGATCGCCCGAGCCAGTCTCTGGGCCTCCGGCGACAGCCGCTCGATCCGCAGCAGGAACGCATCGCGCAAACTCTGCGGCGGTGCGCCTCGCCCGTCCAGTCCGGCGGCCACCAGCTCCTCGGTGAACAGCGGGTTGCCCTCGCTGCGCGCAAACAGCCGCTCGACCACCGCATCGCTCGGCGCCCCACCGAGGATGTCGGTGAGCGCCTCACGCAGCTCGCCGCGATCAAACGGCGCCAGCTCGATCCGGTGGCTGCGCTCCAGCCGCTCGAGCTCGCTGAGCAGGGGCCGCAGGGCATGCCGGCGATGGATCTCGTCGGTCCGGTAGGTGAGCAGCACCAGCACCCGCTCGTGCCTCAGGCTGCGGGCCAGAAACGTGATGAATCCCCTGGTCGATCGGTCGGCCCAATGCATGTCCTCCAGGATCAGCACCAGCGGACAGGACTCACTCACCACGTCGACGAGCTCCAGCAGCGCCTCGAACAGGCGCACCTGCGCAGTGGGATCGTCACGAGCCGGCGGTGGCTCGCCATCACCCAGCCCGGGCAGAAGGGTGGACAGCTGCCCTCGGCTGCTCGGAGCGAGCCCGTCCAGCGCGGCGTCGCGCTGGCGGACCAGCGGACGCAGGGCCCCGATCAGCGGAGCGTAGGGCAGCTCGCCGTCGGCCTGCTCCACCGCCTCCCCGCGCAGCACGAGCACCGGCCGGTGGGCGACCTGCCGCTCGAACTCCGTGACCAGCCGCGTCTTGCCGACCCCGGATTCCCCGCCCAGCAGAACCAACCCGGGCTGCCCTCCGGCGGCCTCATTCGAAGCGTGTTCGAGCTCCCCGAGTTCCCTCAGGCGCCCCACGAAGTGGTTACTTGTGACTCGCGCCCGCACCTCGAAGTCCGTGCCAGACGTGCCGTCGGCCTCGCCGACCAACACGTGCCGATGATATGAGCTGCCGCTGCTCGGCATCACGCCGGAGCTGCTCCTGATGCGCCGAGGCTGCGAGATACGTGAGGGAGTTCATGTCTTCTCCTACCGTTGAAGTTGAAGTTCACACGGAGAAGACTGAACTGCGACCGGGGGCCGCACATCGGCAGAACGCTGCCGATTCGCCGCATCAATCCCTTAGCGGGAGGCGGCAGACCCCTTAGGTCGTTTGTCCCGTGGCCGCCGACTATGGGTTCGGCAGCCACGGCCCGGCCGAACTCAAAGTCGGCCGGGCCGCGAGGAGGACTGCCGTACTTCTCAGCCCGTGAACGTCGGGCTGGTCTTCTTCTTCTTCTTGGCCTTGACGACCGCGGACTTGACCTTTGTGGTCACGTGCCCGGACGCCTTGGAACCCTCGGCGTTGGTGGCCGTGGCCGTGTTCTTGATCTTCCCGGTCTTGTTGGCCGAGACCTCGATCTTGACCGTCCGGCTTGACCCGCTGGTCAACCTACCCAACTGGCAGGTCACCGTCCGTCCCGTATGAGAGCAGGTGGCGCCATGCGGAGCGATCACATGCTTCAAGGTCTCGCTGGACGGAATCTTGTCAACCAGCTTGGTGCTATTGGAATTGTCCGTACCAGAGTTCGTGACCTTGATCGTGTACGTGAACTTCTTATGGATCCGCACCGACGCCGGAGCCGACTTCTTGACCTTCAGCGTCGCCGTACCCAGCTCAAACGCACCGATGTCACAGACACCGCCCTGCGGACGCGTCACACCACGCTCATCAGTAGACGGGCAATTGGTGTTAGTACCCGCATTCACCGTCGGGCTGGCTTTGGTCTCAGCATCCGTCAGGATCGTCATCGCCGACCCATCCGTCGTGTTGCCCACCAGCGGACCACCATTGTCCGCCGGGTTGCCCAGGTTCGGTTCGGTGTTCGGCTTATCCGACGACTGCACCGAAGTGCTGAA
>DASZMP010000081.1:0-15992 GCA_035551795.1 Solirubrobacteraceae bacterium
ATTCAGCCCCGCTAGAGCGGATTGTGGGTTACAGGGCACCGCTAGCACCCCGCCTAGCACGGTCCACTGGGGATCCTAGTGGGTGGCGCTGGCGGCCGCCCACCCAGACGTTTGCCCAGGCGTGTCCCCCACGTTGGCCCAGGAGTTCGCGCCCGAACCAGACGCTATCGTGCGCCCTATGGCTGTTGGGATAGTGGGGCTTGGTTATGTCGGGCTGCCGCTGGCCGTCGCGTTCGCGGAGGTGGGCGAGGACGTCATCGCCGTAGACGTCGATTCCAAGAAGATCACGGCGATCAGGGCGGGCGAGTCCTACATCGAGGACATCCCCTCCGAGCGCCTGGCCGCGGTTCGCGACCGGATCAATGCAGACAACCACTTCGCCCCGCTGGCCCGGGCCGAGGCGGTGCTGATCTGCGTCCCCACGCCGCTGACCGCCAACCGCGAGCCCGAGCTCGGACCGCTGAACGCGGCCGCCGAATCGGTGGCCCGGATCCTCCAGCGCGGGCAGCTCATCGTGCTTGAGTCGACCACCTATCCGGGCACGACCCGGGACCTGCTGATTCCGATCCTGGAGCGGGAGTCCGGCCTGTCGGTGGGCCGCGGGCTGAACGTCGCCTTCTCTCCCGAGCGCGTTGATCCCGGCCGCACCGATTACACGCTGCGCAACACGCCCAAGGTCGTGGGCGGCATCACGGAAGAGTGCACGGATCGGGCCGCCGAGCTGTACGGGCGGGTGTGCGACGAGATCGTCCGGGTCTCCACCCCCGAGGCGGCCGAGCTGACCAAGCTGCTGGAGAACATCTTCCGCTCGGTCAACATCGCGCTGGTCGACGAGCTGGCCATCCTGGCTCACCGGATGGGGATCGACATCTGGGAGGTGGTCGACGCCGCCTCGACGAAGCCCTACGGCTTCATGCGGTTCGAGCCCGGGCCGGGCATGGGCGGCCACTGCCTGCCGGTCGATCCGTTCTATCTGACCTGGCGAGCCCGCGAGTTCTCCATGTCCACCGAGTTCATCGAGCTGGCAGGCAAGATCAACCAGCAGATGCCATACCACTGCGTGGAGCGCATCGAGCTGGCGCTCAACGATGCCGGCAAACCCGTCAAGGGGTCGAAGATCGTGATGCTCGGCGTCAGCTATAAGGGCGGGATCGGCGACATGCGTGAGTCGCCGGCGCTGCGCATCATGCATGAGCTGGCCCTGCGGGGGGCGGACCTCGTCTACCACGACCCGTTCGTGGATTCGCTACCCAAGCTCGAGCTGTCCAGCCTGCCGCTGGACGAGGCCGTGGATGGGGCCGATGCGGTCGTGCTGGTCACCGCCCATCCGGGTGTGGACCACGACCGAGTCGCCCGAGAGGCCGCGCTGTTCGTCGACTTCCGCGGGGTCACGCGGGGGATCGCCGACCGCAACGTCGTGCGGCTTTAAATTTGCTAGGTCAGCGGGCCGTCGGAGCGGCCGGGTCGAGGACCGGGCCGGCCACCACGCCTCGGTCGTGCAGCTCGCCGATCGCCTTATCGGATAGGCCGAGCAGATCGGCCAGAACTTCGTCGGTGTGCTCGCCCAGCACCGGCGCGCGCCTGACCGGCAACCGGCCGATCGGCTGCGGGTCGATCGGCGAGGCCGGGGCCAGGTAGCGGCCGACGCCGGGCTGCTCGATCTCCTGGAACATCGGGTTCTCCGCCGAGGCCCGGGGATCCTCGGTGACCAGCTGGCGGAAGGTCTGATACGGACCCCAGGACACGCCGGTGCCGGCGAACGTCTCGCGAACCTCGGTCAGCGTGCGCCGGTCAAACCACGGCCGGAGCACGGCGGCGATCAGGTCGCGCGCCTCGTAGCGGCCGCTCTCGGTCGAGAGGTCGTGCCCGGTGGCCCGCTCGATCCCGGCAAACGCGTGCTCGAGCTGCGTGGTATCGACCAGCGCCCGCCACTGCCGGGCGGTCAGGGCGACGACCATGACCCGGCGGTCGTCGGCCGTCACGAAGTCATGCCCGAAGGCGCCGTACAGGTAGTTGCCGTCCTTGCGCTGATCCCGGGAGTCCAGCTGAGCCTCGGCGATCCGGCCCAGGTTGCCCACGGTGGCGAACGCCACGTCCGACAGGGCCACCCGGATCAGCTGGCCCTCCTCGGTGAGCATCCGGTGCCGTTCGGCGGCCAGCAGGCCGGTGGCCGCCTGCCCACCCATGACCAGATCCCAGGAGGGGAGGATGCTGTTGAGCGGCTCGGACAGGTTGCGCGGCCCGGTGGCCCATGGAAAGCCGGTGGCGGGGTTGACCGTGTAGTCCACCTCAGATGTCCCGTCGGGATTGCCGCTCAGCGCCACCATGATCAGATCGCTGCGATGCTGCTTCAGGGTCTCGTAGGACAGCCAGCCGCGGGCGGGGAAGTTGGTCAGGAGCGCCCCGGCCGCCGCCACCAGCGCCGTGACCAGCTCGCGCCCCTCCGCGGCGCGGATGTCCACCTGGATCGAGCGCTTGCCCTTGTTCAGCCCGGCCCAGAACAGGCTCTGGCCGCCCTTGGCCAGCGGCCAGCGGCCGTAATCGAGCCCGCCTCCCATCTGATCGAAGCGGATCACGTCGGCGCCGAGCTGAGCCAGGGTCATCCCGCCGAGTGGCGCGGCCACGAACGCCGAGCCCTCGATCAGCCGGAAGCCTGACAGGATCCCCTGATCGCTCATCTATGCCATCACCCCGATCGGGCGCCAATCGAGCACATCTGCCGTCGTGCCGTCCTCGCGAGTGGCGGTCGTAAGGACCCGAAGTTCGACGAGGGTGGCCCGCTGGCCACCCTCTTTGGCTTCGACGCTGACCGTGCTGTGCAGCACATCTCCCTCGAACACCGGCCCGAGATGGTCACACGAGCGCCAGGCCGCCACGGTCACCAGATTGGGCAGCGCGCGCGTGACGTGCTGCAGCGCCAGGCCGATCGTGTGGCCGCCATAGACCAGCCGCCGGCCCCGGTCCGAGGCGGTGGGGTCGCTGTGGGCGGCGGCCAGGTTGAGTGACAGGCGGACGAGCTCGGGTGCGCAGGTGACGCTGTCGCCCGTCTCCACGCGGTAGCGCTGCCCCGGTTCGACGTCTTGTGCATGCGGTCCGGGAACCCGGGCTCTGTACAGCGCCAGGTCCAGATCGCTGACGGAGTCAAGCAGCCGGTCGGAGTCCAGTTCGGCACTGATGAGGTTGAGGTCGTCGCTGTGGCCGGGTCGCGCCTCCTCGCTGCGCATCGGAAGCATCGCGCAGCGGTGGTAGTCAAGGACGGGACGCCCATCGTGGTCGACGGTGAGGACGCGCAGCGCAGCCAGTCCGGTGGGATTGCGCCCGGGCCTGGAGGCGTTGTCCCTCAGCGCCACCACCTCTGTGGTGGTGCGCAGCGTGTCGCCGATCCGCGGCCAGCGCCGCAGGACCAGGCCGCGGTAGAACAGATTCCCGATCACCCGCCCGGTGGGCAGCGTGGACTGCCCGATCGCCACGTCACAGACCAGCCCGGGGTGCGCGAGCCGTGTGGGGTGTCCGGACACCTCGCCGGCCAGGTGGTGATCCAGGCACAACCTGAGCCGGTCGCCGAGGATCGCCTGGTGAGCCGCCTGGTGACCGTCGGTGAGCGTGAGGCCGGGCGCCTCGGCGAACACCTGGCCCTTGTGCAGGTCCTCGTAGTACGGGCCGGACACCGGGATGCTCGCTTCGGTGGCGGTCATGGATCCGAGGCTGGATCGAGGCCCGCCCGCTCGAGGGTCCTCCAGGCGGCCAGCCGCACCGGCTCGTCGACCATCTGCCCGTTCACCTGTATGGCCCCGTTGTGCGGAGCGTTCCTGAGTGCGCTCAGCACCTGACGGGCATGGGCGATGGCCGATTCATCGGGGCAGAACGCGTCGCGGATCGTCTGGATGTGCGCCGGGTGGATTGCCCACTTGCCGTCGAATCCGAGGTCGGCCGCCCGGGTCGCCGAGCGCCGGAGGCCGTCGGCGTCCTGGATGGCCAGGAAGGGACCGTCGATCGCCCGCAGGCCCGCGGACCGGGCGGCGAGGAGAACACGATCCTGGCTGGGCAGCCACAGGTCCAGGTCGGCCGCTCCACCCGGTGTGCGCCCGAGTGAAACGGCCAGGTCGGCGTAGCCAAGAACCAGCGCTTCGACGCCCGGCTGGGCGGCCAGCTCATCGACCCGGCTAAGACCGGTGGCCGTCTCGATCAGGGCCTGCACTCCGATCCCGTTCAGGGCGCCGGCCGTCTGAGCGAGCTCGCGGGGGTCCTCGGCCTTGGGCACGATGACCGTGTCCGGACGGACCGCGGCGCCGGCCAGCGCGCGTAGCTCCGCGTCTGCCCATGGCGATCCGATCGAATTGATGCGCACGCCCACGCGAGCTGCCTCGCTGCCGGCGGCCAGCGCCACCACCACCAGCCCCAGCGCCTCGGCCTTGCGGTCGGGGGTGACCGCGTCCTCCAGATCGAGGATCAGCTCATCGACGCGCAGGTCGCGCGCCTTGGCGAGCATCTGCTCCGAGCTTCCCGGGACGACGAGGGAGACCATCGCCGGAATCTACCGGCCGCGCAGCAGCCGCCGCATTGGCGATGATCCGGTTTCAGATGACCCTCACGATGCGCACAGATCAGGCTCGCCGCATGGCCCTGGCTGCCCAGGGATTCGATCGCTCGCGGCCGGCGACGGTGACGAGCCGGAACATCCTCGGGCTGGTTCGCCGGCTCGGGCTCCTTCAGCTGGACAGCGTCAACGTGTTCTGCCGCTCGCACTACCTACCGGTGTTCTCGCGCCTGGGTCCCTACGACGCGGCGCTGCTGGACCGGCTGGCCGGCCACGGCGCCAACCGCCAGGGGCGCCGGTTGTTCGAATACTGGGCGCACGAGGCGTCGCTCGTTCCCTTCGAGCTGCACCCACTGCTGCGCTGGCGGATGCAACAGGTCGACACCGCTGCCTGGCGGACGATCGCGCGCGTGGCCCACGAGCAGCCCGAGCTGATCGAGGAGATCCACCAGCTGGTCGCCGACGGCGGCCCGATCCGGGCGGGCGCCACCGGCTTCGTCCGGCCCGCGCCCGGCCCGGACGCCATGTGGAACTGGCATGACGGCAAGCGCGTCCTGGAGTACCTGTTCTTCACGGGGCGCGTCACGGCGGCCGGGCGAGTGAACTTCGAGCGGCTGTATGACCTGCCCGAACGGGTGCTTCCGGCCGACGTCCTGGCCGCACCGACGCCGGACGAGGCCGACGCTCAGCGGGAGCTGATCAGAATCGCCGCCCGGGCCCTGGGCGTGGCGGCGGAACCCGATCTGGGTGACTACTTCCGGCTGCCCCGCGCGGCCTCGAAGGCCCGGGTGGCCGAGCTCGCCGGTGCGGGCGAGCTGCGCCCGGTCCAGGTGGAAGGCTGGCGGGGGCCAGGCTATGTGTGGCACGCCGCCCGGCTGCCCCGGCGCCTGGAGGCTCGCGCCCTCCTCTCCCCCTTCGACCCGCTGGTCTGGAACCGGGACCGAGCGCTGCGGCTGTTCGGCTTTCACTACCGGATCGAGATCTACACGCCCGCGCCCCAGCGGGTGTTCGGCTACTACGTGCTGCCGTTCCTGCTCGGGGACCGTCTGGTCGCCCGGGTCGACCTGAAGTCAGACCGGCAGGCGGGATCGCTGCGCGTACGGGGCGCCTACGCCGAAGCGGACGCCGATCACGGGCGGGTCGCCAGCGAGCTGGCCGAGGAGCTGCGACTGGTGGCCGGCTGGCTGGGACTCCAGGACGTGGTCGTCGAGGACCGAGGCGACCTGGCGCGGCAGCTCCGGGCCTCAGTGCAGAGCCACAATTAGGAGCGCCAGCGGCGCGGCGATGAACACGACCACGGCCAGCGCCCAGGCCACCAGCCGGCCGCGGCGGTTGCGGCTGGCGCTGCCGTAGATCACCGGCTCCGTGAACCCGTCGGGCGAGTGGGACCTATCGGCCGACTGAGACCCGTTGGGCGAGTGGGACCTATCGGCCGACTGAGACCCGTTGGGCGAGTGGGACCTATCGGCCGACTGAGACCCGTTGGGCGACCGAGACTCCTTCGGCGACTGAGACCCCTTCGGCGACTGAGACCCGTTGGGCCACTGAGATCGGTCGGGCGCGTGAGACCTGTCGGGCCCGTCTGGCGAGACGGGCCCGGCCAGCTGCGCCGGCGGGGCATGCGGCGCCTCCGGCTGCGTGGGGGAAACCGCCCACGGCGGGCTCGAGAGCCCGATCGCACTGGCCGACTCAAACGCGAATTCCGCCGCGGACTGCTGACGCTCCGCCGGCGACTTGGCCATCGCGCGCTGCACGACCGCGTCCAGCTCAGGCGGCAAATCCGGGCGCAGCCGGCTGGGCGCGGGCGGCGGCGATGATGCGTGCGCGTACAGCTTCGCGGATGGATTGGGAGCCGGAAACGGCACCTCGCCCGTCAGCGCGAAGTACAGGACTCCGCCCAGCCCATAGATGTCGGCTCGCCCATCCACCTCCTCGCCGGCGATGTATTCGGGCGCGACGAAGTCGTTGCGGTCCAGGAGATCCTCCTGAACGGTCAATCCAGTCATGTCGTCGCGACGCCGAGCCAGGAAGAAGTCGGTCAGGTACACGAAGTCGGCGCCGGTCAGGAGCAGGCTCGCGGGCCTGACGGCACGATGAAAGATGCCGCTGTCGTGCGCGGCCCCCAGCGCCGCGGCCACCTGATTGACGATGCGGACCGCCCGCCGCGGGGCGAGCGGCCCGTCCTCAGCGACCACTTCTTCGAGCGTGGTGCCGTCGAGCCACCGCGTGGCCACGAACATCATCCCGCCCTGTTCCCCGACCTCATAGATCGGTACGACGTTGGGATGGTCCAGCGCCGCGAGCAGCGTCACCTCGCGGTTGAGGCGCGCGCGGGCGGCATCGGAGGCGTCCTGAGCAGGGATCACCCGCAAGGCGACGGGGCGGCCCAAGCGGGCCTCCTGGGCCCGGTAGACGATGCCCGACCCGCCCTCACCATGGCGTTCCAGCAGCTCGTAGCCGCCAAACCGTTCTCCGGCTTTCAGCACCCCGGTTGCTTTCCCGGCTGTGGGTTTGGCTAATCGAGGCGCGCGCGACTTCGTGGTTTGCACCCAACTCTGTGAAGAGCCTCCACTTGGGGCGCATAAAGGTGCTCCAGGGCGGGCAGGACAAAGTGAGCCCCGCCGGGGGCCCCACTATTCATGTCCGCTTTATTCGGAAAGACACGCGTGCGCACGCCCGGGCCGCCACAGACGCGGCCCCGATCGCGCCCGCACTCGGCCGAGGAACCCTTTCCGCTGGGCCGGCGCGGCCGCGCTCGGCTGCCCGTGGCGCGGGAGCTGAGTCAGCGCCAGCTCGCCTGGCTCATCGGCCTGGCCGCCCTGACGGGACTCGTACTGAGAACGGCCGCCGCCCCCGGTCTCTCGCTCCAGGAGGTGGAGACGCTCGATTCGGCTCGGTTGCCGTTCGGCTCGCTGATCACGCACATCGTCGATCGTGGCGTGCACCCGCCCCTCCAGCCGGTTCTCGTGTGGTTCGCGGTCCACCTGTTCGGCTACGGAAGCTTCTCGGCGAGGCTCCCCTCGCTGGTGGCGGGAATCCTGCTGGTGCCCGCTGTCGCCCGGCTCTCCGCGCAGATGTTCGACCGGCGAACGACGGTGGTGGCTGCGCTGCTGGCGGCGGTGGCGCCGATCCTGGTTTGGTACAGCCAGGACGTCAGCGGCTACGAGCTCGCCGCCCTGTTCGGAACCCTCAGCCTCACCGAGGCGCTTCGCGCGACGCGGACCGGTGCGATCCGAGCCTGGGCGCTGTACGCCGTCTGGGCCAGCCTGGCCGTATGGTCGGACTGGTCCGGCTGGTTCGTGGTGATCGCGTCGCAGGTCCTGATAGCGGCCGAAGTGGCATGGCAACGGCAGAACCGGGTTGCGCTGCGCCGCCTCCTGACGGGGTGGGGCGGTTCGATGGCCGCGCTGGCCTGTCAGTTCGTGGCCCTGGGCGTGCTCCTGGCCGACCAGATCCAGGCCCAGGGTGGCTTGCAAGGTGTCGCCACGGTCGGCGCCTCGGGCGTGTCGTTCTACTCGGCGGTGTCGAATTTCGCCTGGGCCCTGTTCGGGTTCCACCCGGATGCTGTGACCTCGGGCGTCGCGGCGGTATGGCCGCTGGCCATGCTGGCCAGCCTCGTATTGATCGGCCGGAACCTGGGCCCCCGCGGCCGTGTCCTGCTCGTGTGTGCGCTGATCCCGGCCGTGGGTACTCTGGTGCTGGGCCTGATCGCACCTGGCGCGTTTGATGTTCGCTACGGACTGGTGGGGATCCCGCCGCTGCTCGTGTTGGCGGCCAATGCGGTCACCTCCTGGCCGCGCAGCCAGCTCGGGCGGGTTCTGACGGCTGCCGGACTGGTGGTGATCCTGCTTGGGGCGCTGGCCGATCAGCAGCTGGACCCGGCCAACCCTCGTCGCTACGACTTCGCCTCAGCCTTCCAGCAGATCAAGCGTCAGGCGAGGCCAGCCAGCGAGGTGCTGCTGGAGCCCGGAGCGCTCCGGCTGATGGCGCAGCGTGACGCCCCGAGACTGCGGACGGCGGCCCTGACCCGCACCCTCCCGACCCGGGCCTCCAACGTGTTCGTCGTCACCTCGTTCACCGGCCACGGATCCCTGTGGCGGCTGCGCAACCGGGAGATCGGCGCTCTGCGCGCCACGCGCCATCTGATCAGCCGCCGCAGCTACCCCGGCGTCCAGGTGTGGTGGTTCCGGTGAGCGCCAACCGGATCGACGTCCGCCTGCGCCGCCCGCAGTGGGATCCTCTGCCCACCGGGCTCCCCGTCCGGCTGCGCGTCCGCCTCGCGGCCCTGTTCGGTCTGCCACTGGTGATCTGGTACCTGTCCTGGCTGCTCAATCCGGAGCGAGTGGGTGAGCCGGTCCTGTACATCCTGCTGGTCGTCGCCGAGCTGCTCAACGTGGTCCAGGCGGTCGGTTTCTGGTGGACCTGCGCCCACGAGCGAATCCGAGTCCCCAAAGCTCCGACCGAGCCGGTGGCCGTCGACGTGCTGATCCCGCGCTACGACGAGTCCCGGGAGATCGTGGAGCTCACCGTCGCGGCGGCGGCCGGGCTGCGAGGCAGTGACGTCCGCGTGTGGCTGTTGGACGACGGTGACAGCGACGAGATGCGCGACCTGGCCGGAGCCTATGGAGTCGGCTACGTGCGCCGGCCGGCTCACGATCACGCCAAGGCGGGAAATGTCAACCATGCGCTGGCCCGAACGGACGCGCCGTTCGTGGCGATCATCGACTGCGATCACGTGGTCTCGCCGGACTTTCTCGAGGCCACGCTCGGGCACTTCGAGGAGGACGAGCGGCTGGCGTTCGTCCAGACGCCGCAGTACTACGCGAATGGGAACGAGCCCGGCGTGCCCGGCGCGGCCTGGCACCAGCAGACCCTGTTCTTCGGAGCGATCGCCCGGGGCAAGGACGGTCTGGGGGCCACTTTCTGCTGCGGAACCAACGTCGTGTTCCGCCGGGCCGCGCTGGATGAGACCGGCGGCTTTCCCACCCACTCGATCACCGAGGACTTCGAGCTGTCGATCACCCTGCACGAACGGGGTTGGAGAACGGCATACCTGCCCAAGGTCCTGGCCTCCGGGTTGGGTCCCGAGGACATGGCGGCGTACACGACTCAGCAGCTGCGCTGGGCGCGGGGCTGTCTGTCGGCGCTGCCGCGCATCGTCCGAGCGCGTCTGCCCTGGCGGCTGCGGGCTCAGTACCTGCTGTCGGGCCTGTACTGGCTCTCGGGCTGGACGGTTCTCATCTACATGGCCTTCCCGATGGTGCGCATCCTGTTCGGAGTCCAGCCCCTGGCTCACCTGACGGCCCCGGAGTTCCTGCTCCATTTCGCGCCCTACTTCCTGGTGGCGCTATCGACCGCGGCGCTGGCCGGCGCCGGCTCCTACACGTTCCCGGCGCTGGCTCTGGCGGCCGCCTCATTCTGGGTCTTCATCCTGGCCTCCTTGCTCACCCTGGCGCGGCGCGGGGGGTCGTTCAAGGTGACGCCGAAGGTGGGATCGAACCGGCGCCAGCCGCGAGCCGTCGCCCCGGCGCTGGTGGCAATCGTGGCGATGGCCACGGTGTCGATCTGGGGCCTGGCCCATACCCAGAACTCTCCGACCCTCAACAACGCCGCCTTTGCCCTGTTCCACATCACGGTCCTGCTCACCGGGTGCTCGGCCGCCCTGCGTAAGCCAAGGCCGGTTCCGGCCGGGGGGCCCGCGGTGGCGACGGCGTCCGCTGTCGACATGCGAAGCCCATGAGATGGCGCTTGCTGCTGGCGCTCGGCTTCCTCGGATTCAGCCTGGCCGCGTGTGGCGGTGGCGGGGCTGCGCACACGCCCCCCAGCACGGCGGCGAGTACGCCGCCGAGCCCCGCTCGGGAGCGTAGTGCCGGATCCTCAGCCGCTGACGCCGCGCATGCCTTCCTGGCCACGTACGCCAATCCCGACGGACGCGTCGTGCGCATCGATCAGGGTGGAGATACGGTCAGCGAGGGCCAGGCCTACGGAATGCTGCTGGCCGCGGCGGTCGGTGACCGGACGCGGTTCCAGGAGATCTGGGGCTGGACCAAAAGCCACCTCGAGCGCCCCGACGGCCTGTTCGCCTTCCACTGGCAGGATGGGCGGGTGGTCGACACTCAGCCGGCCGCCGACGCCGACCTGGATGTCGCCCGGGCTCTGCTCGTGGGAGCGTGTCGCTTCAGCGATCCTGGCCTCCGCACTCAGGCCATTCGCGTCGGACGAGCGATCCTCGCCCACGAGGTCGCCAGAGCGGGCTCGCTCCAGGTGCTCCTGGCCGGCCCATGGGCCAACCACGCCGACAATCTGGTGTTCAACCCCAGCTACGCCGACCCCACCACGCTGCACGCTTTGGCCCAGATGACCGGAAACGCGCAGTTCTCGGCCGTGGCCGCGGGTGCGAGAACCCTGGTCAACCAACTGACCCGGCCGCTCCCACCCGACTGGGCGATCGTGAACACGAAGACGGGCCAGGCCACGCCGGTCTCCTCCGCGAGCTCCACCGCCGGCCCGGGCGTATTCAGCTTCGACGCGCCCCGCACGCTGGTGAGGTTCGCCGAGGGCTCGGCCTCCGGTGACGCGAGCGCGGTGGCGAGAGCCTGGCCCGTCTTTTCCGCCACGCCGCCCGCCGACATCATTACCGAGCATCAGCTCAGCGGCCCGCCTGTGGGGTCAGACAAGAACCCGGTGACCCTGGCCGGGGTGGCTGGGGCCGCCAAGGCCGCCGGCGACCGATCCGCCGTCAGCGGCCTGCTCAATCAAGCTCACACGTTGAACGCCCAGCACCCCACCTACTACGGCTCAGCCTGGGTCGCGCTCGGTCGCATTCTCCTCACCACCAACCTCCTACAGCCCTGCCGCAGCTGACGGCGGTGCGTGCTGTCGGCCGCGTAGAATCGACCGTCCAGGGCGCGTAGCTCAGTGGGAGAGCGCTCGCTTCACACGCGAGAGGTCGCTGGTTCGAGCCCAGCCGTGCCCATTCATGGGTTTGCTGCGAAAAGCAGGCCCGGCGATCAAGTGCTCCTGATGATCCGGCTGCGAGCTCGCCTAGGGTGGACTAGGGCGGATCCTTGGGGATCCGCCCTAGCCGCGGAGGCTCTACGGCTTATTTGAGACGTGGTAGCAGGCCACGTCGTACTGCGAGTTCGAGCTGTAGTGAGCGCCGCCAGTGCCGCCATCGGCGCTGCCGAAACCCGGCTCGTTGAACGGCGACCCAGGCGATGACGCCGAGTTCCCCGGCGTGGTGCCGCCGCTCGTCAACTGGTCCTGGCAGCTTTGGCTTGGCGGCCCTGTACCAGACGGGTTCCCTCCACCGGCGACCGCAACCGACGTGCCAACTGTGGCGAACGCCGCCGCTGCACCAAGCACCGCGATTACTCTGCGCATGGGACCTCCTTGAGCTGGATGACGAGACATGGGTAATGACGCCAGCGCGGTAAGAATCCTTCCCAATCCGCCCACATCCAGGCACATCCGATCGCGCCCAAACCGGCCGTGACCGCCCACGTAGCCTGTGTTTCCGGGCGATCTGGCCGATCAGCCCAACCGCTTCACACGCGAGAGGTCGCCGGTTCGAGCCCAGCCGTGCCCATTCATCGCGGCGCGCGACGGCGGTCTTCGCCGCGGGGCTGGGCCGGCCCCTGCACGTAGAACCCCGAACGAGTGGACGATCGCAGGCGGACCGACGCTACAGGCGCTTCGAATCTCGGCGGGTGGCAAACTTGCAGGGGTCGCGTCGACCCAGGGAGGCTCACCATGCGGCTCTTGCGAACTGTCACCGTCACCACGATGCTGGCCGCGGCGCTCGCGTTGCTGCCCGCCGCTGTTGCCTCGGCCGCGGGCAGTGGCGTCCGCTACGCAAAGAAGCCGGTCGCGATCGGCACCGGCGGCGCGGTCGCCTCGATGGACGTCGGCGCGAGCCGTGCCGGGATCGACGTGCTCCGCCACGGCGGCAACGCCGTCGATGCGGCGGTTGCGACCGCGAGCGCGCTCGGAGTCACGATCCCGTTCGTGGCCGGCCCCGGGGGCGGTGGCTTCATGATCATCTACAACGCCCGCACCCACCGGGTGACGACGATCGATGGCCGCGAGACATGCCCGTCGGCCTGCACAAAGACGATGTTCGTAGACCCCGTCACGGGTCAGCCGATGAATTACACGGTCGCCTCCGATCAGCCGCTGTCGACCGGCGTCCCCGCGAACGTCGCGACCTGGGCCCGGGCTGTGCAGCGGTACGGGCGGCGCAGCCTCGCCTCCGACCTGCACCCGGCGATCCGGATTGCGAAGCGGGGGTTCCGGGTCAACTTCGACTTCACCCAGCTCGAGCGCTCAGGTCTCAGCCTGCTCCAGGCATATCCCGCGAGCCGCGCGCTGCTACTGACCAAAGCCGGGAATCCCCTCCCGGTCGGGAGCCTGCTACGCAACCCAGATCTCGCGCACACCTACGAGCTGCTCGCGCGCCGAGGCACGTCGGTCTTCTACGACGGGAAGATCGGCCGGGCAGTCGTACAAGCCGACGACCACCCGCAACTCGAGCCCAACCAGACAGTCGTGACGATGCCGGGGATCATGAAGATGAGCGACCTGCGCTCCTACCGGACGCGGATTCTGGCTCCGACCAAGATCACCTACCGTGGCCTGAAGGTGTACGGCATGGCGCCGCCGTCGAGCGGCGGCTCGACCGAGGGGGAAATCCTCAACATCCTCAGCGGCTACAAGCTCGGTTCGGAGTCACGCGTGACAGCGCTGTTCCACTACCTGGAGGCATCGCGCCTGGCCTACGCCGACCGCAAGGAGTACGTCGGTGATCCCCGCTACGTCCAGGTCCCGTTGCAGGGCCTGCTGAGCCCGGCGTTCGCCGCCACCCGCCGGTGCCTGATCGGCGACTCGGCCTTGACCTCCCCGGTTGCTCCCGGCTCGCCGTTCCCGCCCTACACGGGCTGCGCCAGCAACACCACGTCGACTTCGTCAGCCTCGCCGGAGCTGCACCACACGAACAACATCGTCACCGAGGACAAGTGGGGCGACATCGTCGCCTACACGAACACGATCAACTTCTTCGGCGGCAGTGGCGAGGCCGTCCCCGGCTACGGCTTCCTGCTCAACGACGAGATGACCGATTTCGACTTCGGTCCGCGGTCTCCGGGGGCGTATGACCCGAACCTACCCGCGGGCGGGAAGGAGCCGCGCTCGAGCATGGGCCCGGTCATCGCCACGCGGCGCGGCAAGCCGGTGTTCGCGATCGGCGCTGCCGGCGGCTCGACGATCATCACAACGGTCGTCCAGACGCTGAACAACCACGTCGATTTCGGCATGTCGATGCCCGCCGCGCTCGATGCCCCACGCGTTAGCCAGACCAACTCTTCCACCTCGCTGGCCGAGCCGGCGTTCTACTACAGCTCGCTGGCGCACGCGCTGACGAGCCGCTACGGCGAGAAGTTCTCGCTTGCCACCGGCCCGATCCTGCCGCTCGACCACTATCCCGGCGACGCGACCGCACTTCAGGTCCTGCGGCACGGGCGGATCGAGGCGGTGGCCGAGAAGGTCCGCCTCGGGGGAGGCAGCGCGCTCGTGGTCAGACCGGGCCCCTGAGGCGCGCCGCAGCTGAGCTCGGGCTGCACGCGACTGCTTCACACGCGAGAGGTCGGCGGTTCGAGTCCAGCCGTGCCCATCATCCATCGGCTGCCCGAACGCTCAGCCAGCCGCGTCGGCTTCGAGCGAGCCCCGGTGTGCCGGCCCGACCGCCATGCCCAGCTGCGCGGCCGCCGCACTCGCCTGGCCGCGGCTCGTCACGCCGAGCTTGCGCAGGATCGACGAGACGTGATGGTCGACGGTCTTGGGCGTGACCACGAGCCGCTTCGCGATCTCGGCGTTGCGAAGCCCCTGCGCAAGCAGCGGTACCACCTCAAGCTCCCGGTTTGTCAGTCCGGCCGGATTCGTCCGGGTGGCGGCTCGCGGCCCGCGCGGGACGTTGCGCTCGCCGAGTTCTCGTAGACGCCGGGCGACCACCGCAGCGGCCGGAGTGGCGCCCAGTGCTCGGAGCTGCTCGTGCGCGAGGCGCAGCGCGGCGCCGTCGCTGCTGGGGATGAGCGCGATCACCGCGTCGTAGTCGGCACCCTCAGCCCGCAGGAGCTCCGCGGCGGCCTCGGGCTCACCGTGGAGCTGGTGGCGAAATCTGTCGGGGATGTCGTCGGGTGGCTCCACGGGTAGACCGGCGAGAGCTCGCCAGCACGCCAGCCAGGCGGCCGAGGTTGGCTCCTTCACCCGGCACGCCAGGTCGTAGGCAGTCTCGGTCTCGGCTCCGATCGCCTCCGAGCGACCCTCGAGCCATGCCGCCTCGGCGCGAGCGGCGGAGACCGGAACCAGGAAGTCGAGATCATCCGATATCACCGCTCGCTCCCACGCCTCGTCAAGCAGCGGCCAGCAACCGGGGTCGCCGCGCCGGGCGCGCACGAGTCCGAGGACGAGCAGCGCGTAGGTCCGCGGTTCGATGATCTGGTCGCGCGGACCGTCGAGCAGCGCCTGCGCCGTGGCGGCGGCCGCATCCCAGCGGCCCAGGGCCAGCTCGACAGTCGCTCGCTGACCGAGCAGGCACTTGGTCCACGCCTCGAGCCCAAGTTCGCGCGTGTATTCGATCCCACGCACGATCCAGACCAGCGCTTCACGCCACCGCCAGTGATGCATCATTCCCAGGGCGAGGTTCATGTAGGCGACTCCGGCCCGGGGCCCGAGCTGTCCCTGGCGTGCGAGCTCGAGGCTGCGCTCGAGCTTCGGCTGCCCGCCGGGATCGCCGGTAATCATCTGGGCGGTTCCGACGGAGATCAGGCCGTTGACGAGAGCCTCCAGGTCGTCGACCTGCTCGGCGACCGAAATCGCGTTCTCTCCCAGCCTGACGGTTTGCGCGGTGTCGTAGTCGAGCATCGCCATGCCGGCGAGCGCACTGTAGGCGCGGGCGAGCTCGGCGCCGGGTGGATCCCGCTCGAGCACGAGCACCGCCTCCCGCACGCTGTCGGCGGCCTCACGGGCGCGGCCGATGCACACCAAGAGCCGCGCCCGCATCCGCAGCGCGCGGCCCTCTCCCTGCGTGTCGCCGCGTCGGCGATGAATGCCGATCGCCGCGTCGATCGCCCCCACGGCCTCAGATCGCATGTCAGACAGATACGCGTGATCGCAGAACCGCTCGAGCAGCTCAGCGCGCGCGACCGGATCGATGTCCTCGGCGAACCGCAAGGCCCGCCAGTAATGGTGCTGGGCCTCGCGCGGGGATCCCCTCTGCGCCGCCCGCTCACCCGCCGCCGATGCATAGCGGAGCACGGCGGGCCCGTCTCCGGCGGCCTCGGCATGGTGGGCGAGCCGGACATAATCAGGCGGGCCCAGCGACGGATCGGCAAGCGCCGCCAGCGCGCGACGGTGGAGCATCACCGCGCGATCGGGTGGCAGTGACTCCGCCACAGCCAAC
>DASZMP010000082.1:0-2998 GCA_035551795.1 Solirubrobacteraceae bacterium
CCCACTTCACCTGGGAAGACGCCCCTGACGAGTACGCCACCCTCGTCACCACCTGGTGGGACGGCGGCTACGCGATCACCGCATCGGCGCCAGCGCGCAACCGGGATCGTGAAACGAAACCAGGAGAGTGAGTGAGTACTCATGTCAGCTCAGAAAGCACCGGCTCACCACGACGGATCCTTCGCCCTGCCGGCGGAGGCCATGGCTGGGCACGAGGCGGCCCCGCCGCCCGGCCCGTCGCCCGCAGAGGTCGCGGAGCCTGGCATGAACCCGGATCCGGGGCGGTTCATCGAGGTCAACGGCGTATCCCTCTACGTCGAGGAGCACGGCGCCGGCGTCCCGGTGCTGCTGATGCACGGTTGGCCCGATTCCGCGCGGCTGTGGCGCAACCAGGTGCCGTTCCTGGTGAGCAACGGCTTCCGGGTGATCACGCCGGACATGCGCGGGTTCGGCCGGTCCGGCCGTCCGCAGGAGGTCGCCAGCTACCGGCTGGCGAACGTGGTGGCGGACATGACCAGGCTGATGGACGAACTGGGCATCGAGGCGGCCCACGTCGTCGGCCATGACTGGGGCGCGGCAGTAGCGTGGCTCACGGCCACGCTCGCCCCGGACCGGGTCCGCCGGCTGGTCGCCATCTCGGTGCCGCACCCGCTCGCACCGGTCACCCTGCGCCAGCACGAGATGGCGTGGTATCAGCTGTTCTTCCAGTTTGCCGGCATCGCCGAGGCGACCATCGAGGCCGACGACTGGGCCTGGCTGCACACGTTCAGCCGCGGTGACGGGGACGCTGGCCAGTGGATCGAAGACCTGTCCCGGCCGGGCGCGCTGACCGCGTCGCTGAACTGGGCCCGGGCCAACCTCGCGCCGCGCACGCCAGGCCCCCAGCCCTGCCTGCCGCCGGTCCAGGAGCCGACGCTCGGCATCTGGTCAGATGGCGACCACTACCTCGACGGCGAGCGGATGCGGCAGTCAGCGGACTGGGTGACGGGGCCATGGCGCTACGCCCAGATCGCCGGTGCCAGCCACTGGATCCCCCGGGATGCCCCCGGCCAGCTCAACGACCTGCTGCTCGACTGGCTGCGCTGACCGCGACTCTCTCCGGGCACGCGGCACGGCCCGTACGGCACGACGCTCGACGCGGACCAGCCGCCAGGGCGACATCGACCCATTCCGAGAAGGGACACCATGACGACTAGACGGGACGCCACATGACAGAACCGGCGCAGGCACCGGGCGCTTCCGCCCTAGCGCGGACCCGGGCAGAGCGAGTCCGGCGGCCAGAGCAGGCGAGACTGGCCGCGTTCTGGCTGGAGGCGGCCGTGCTGGTCCTGTTCCTTGTCGCATCTGCCGCGCCTACCCCGCTGTATCGCGTCTACCAGGCCCGGTGGGGGTTCTCGGCGACGACGCTCACCGCCGTGTTCGCCGTCTACGTAGTGTTCCTCTTGATGACGGTGCTGATCCTCGGCTCCCTGTCGGACCATGTGGGACGCCGGCCGGTGATCATCGCCGCTCTTGCAGTGGATACGGCGGCGTGCATCCTGTTCCTGCTCGCGCACGGGGCCGAGGCGCTGTTTGCCGCACGGGCGCTGCAGGGAGTGGCCGTCGGCCTAGCGGCCACCGCACTCGGCGCCGCGCTGCTGGACCTGCGCCCAACCGGGAGCCTGGCGCCGCTGGTGACAAGCAACGCGGGCACCGTGGGCCTGGCCCTCGGCGCGCTAGGAACAAGCGTACTGGTCCAGTACGGCCCCGCCCCGACGACCCTGGTGTGGTGGCTGCTGCTGGGCGCCATCCTGGCCGCGATCGTCCTGATAGCCGTCCTGCCGGAGCCGGGAACCGTGCGCCCCGGCGCCCTGGCCTCGCTGAAACCGGACGTCAGCGTGCCGCGCCCGGCCCGGGGCACGTTCGCGCGGGCCGCACCCTGCCTGGTGGCCGTGTGGGCCCTGGGCGGCTTCTACCTGTCGCTGGGACCCTCGCTGGCCGCGCAGCTGACCGGCTCGCGCAACCTGCTGTGGGGCGGCGTCATCGCCTTCCTGCTCACCGGCCTGGGCGCAGTGACCGCGTCCACGTTCCGCAACTCCGCCCCGATCGCGGTAATGCTGGGCGGCTGTCTCGGGCTGCTGAGCGGCGCTGCCGTGACGATCGCCGCGATCGTAACCAGTACGCCCGCGCTCCTGCTAGCGGGTACCGTCCTGGCCGGCCTGGGCTTCGGGCCCGGGAACCTAGGCGCCTATCGCGTGATCATGGCACGGGCCGCCGCCAGCAACCGGGCCGGGATGATCTCAGCCGTCTCCACCGTCAACTACCTGGCGTTCGGCCTGCCAGCCCTGATCGCCGGCGTCGCGACCTCGCATTTCGGCCTGCACGACACCGCACTGGTCTACTCCGCCTCAGTAGCCCTGCTCGCCGCAGCCGCCGCAGGAGGCGTCCTGTTCGAGAGTCGTGCCCGCAGCACCCGCGCACCCGAGGCAGCCGCGCCCCCCACCGAACTGCCGCCGGGCCCGTGCACCGTGCCACCGTGCACGCAAGCAGCGCCCCAGGAAGCCGAGCCAACGAAGGCGCCAAAGTAATCATCCTCAATAACCCCCACTGACCAGGCCCAGAAGGCGCGCGAGGGACTGTCGATGGCTCGCATTCGGTGGCGCGCGCGGGTGCTGGGCCCAGCTCTGTTCGGGCGCTCGCCCTCTGCGCGTTCGCACGCCGGAGGCCGTCGCTCGTCAGGCCGCGACCCGGCAGAACCTCCGCTGACAGCCACGATCGAGCGAGTAGAGGAAACGGACACTCTCCAAGCCCGATCGAACGAACTGCGGCTCAGAATGACCAGATCGGCGCGCCCCGGCTGGAGACCACCAATCAGCCCACAGTCGCGCCGATCAGGCGGCTACGTGCGCGCCTCACCACGGACGGCAATCACGCGAAGTAATCGCGCTATCCGCTACTGGTTGCTCAGCATGGCCGCCCTGGACAGATTCAGCTGACCGTCGTCAAGGTGCCTATACCT
>DASZMP010000083.1:0-27040 GCA_035551795.1 Solirubrobacteraceae bacterium
TCGCTCCGCGAAACCGAGACGGTCGTTGAGGTCTGGTGGGCGCTGCAGCGGCGACGCCTCAGCTGAGCGTCCGCCGCGAGCCCACCGCCGATCAGGATCCGCCCCAGCTTGATCTGAGCAGGCAACCGCGCTAGCCGCGGACGAGAGCACGACGCGTGTCGCCCGAAAGGCGACAGCCGCGAATCTCGCCAATTGCGAGATTCCCACTGCGTCGAGCCGTGCCGTCGGATCGGTCGTGTGGCTGCTCGCCGTGGCCGTAGATCGCCTCCTGTGAGCCCGGTCGGTCCGCTGGGGACGATCCCGGCGCGGTTTTCGGTCGAATTTGGGCATCGGTGATCGCCGCCGGTGTTGTCGGCGCGGTCCCGAAGGCGTTAAGGTTTGTTGGTGGGCGCGGGTGACTGACGTAGCGAAGCGCAGACGTCAGGAGCTTTGAGTCTGCCGCGCCGCTTTGCCCTTCGAGGGCCTAATTCATGCGCGCTCCGGTGTCGCGCTCGCGCCCACTTTTCTCACCTGCCGTCCGGCTTGCAGGTCGGTGACCGGCCGCCGGGAAAAGATCTCGGCGCGGCCGCTGCTGAGGTCCGCGGGGGGAAGCGCACAACTGGGCCGAGCGGTGGCGGCAGCTCGCCGTCCCAGCGGCCGGCGTGCTGGTCGAGCGGGGCTCAAGGCGATCGATGACGCAGTCCTCGTCGGACGGCCTGATCTCGTTGAGGCTGGTTCCGAGCTTGACCACGCCGCGAACAGGTCGAGCTGCTCAAGGGCGCAGGTTCCGCGCTATTCCTCAGGGATAGCTGACCACGTCGCTCGGTCCCGGAGAGGACTGGTCCACCGGCGCTCCCGTGGAGTTCACCACGTGATCGATGCCGCCGGATCCGTTGAGGAAGACGGTGAGCAGGTCATGAAACTGGACACCGCTACTGGGCGTCTCGAACGCGGTGGCGTTGTGGATCGCGACGCCCCGATCGAAGTAGGAGTAACTCCCCATCCCGTAGCCCTGGAAGCCGCGGGCGGCCCGGGTGATCCGCATCGCCGGGTATCCGTCGTGGGTCGGGCTCTGCATCCACGCGGCCTGGCTCGGAGGATCGTAGGGGTTCTCGTTCTGGAAGAAGATGTCTGTGCCGCGAGCGCCGCTCCAGATCACCTCGTCCTTCTGGTAGTGCTCGACGAACAACCCGTACGCGGTGACATCCGCACCGCGGACCACGAGACCTGTGTCCGCGACATTCTGGTTCCAGCCGACGCCATTGCCGTGATCAGCCCGCCACGCCCACACGTCGTCAAGGATCGTGTGCGAGCGGTTGACGACGAGACTGTCGGTGGCTCGGCCAGGCCCGGCGCCGCCGATCCGGAAGAAGACGTCCTGGATGAGCGTCGGGGCCGACGCCCCGGACCGAGGGCCTCTCCCGTTCCCAACCTGCAGCAGGGCGTGCGACCTGACCGGCCCGGCGTCGAAGATCATCCCGGACAGCTTCACGCCCCGGGCGTTGCCGACCCGCATGGCGAGGTTGCCTCTTTGCGGGATCAGGGTGGGGAAGCCCAGGCCCAGAACAATCGTGCCCGGATGCACGACGTGAATAGCGGAGTGCAGGTCATAGACGCCCGGTGTCAGGAGCAGGTCTCGGTGCCGCGCCAGCGCGGAGTTGATGGCGCTCGTTTTGGTGTTCGGGTGGGCGATGAAGAACCGACTGAGCGCCACTGAGCTGCCAGGCGTGGCGCCACCGCTCCACGACGGGCCGACGGAGTTGTGCTGCACAGCCGGCACAAAGACGCGGTCATGACCTGAGGAAGCCGTGTACAGGAACGGCTCCTCCTGGGTCACCGGACTGGCGGAGACGGTCGTGTAGGGCGGCGTGCCGTCCGGCTGGCCTGACGTGGAGGAGAAGCTCTGCGGCGGCGCGCCCACGTCGCCGGAGAACACCTGGTTCCAAACTCCGTTGCTCCATCCGTCCAGATCGCTGTTGCGCACCAGGAACTGCTGCTGGGAGCCGTTGATGACCGTCCCACCTGAGAACGCCGAGTCGGCGATGAAGCCGCCGCTGGCGTACTGCGGCCCGGCTGTGCAGTAATCCATCAGCGACAGGTTGCCTCCGGTGAGGTTTACCCGGCGCATCGGCGAGGCCTGGGAGACCGCCCAGAAATCGGTGCCGGCGCGGCAACCGGTCTGGCCGGTGACGTGGATCGTCAGGTTGGACAGTGAACGCCAGAAGTTGTCGAGCGCGTCACAGCCTGATGACGAGCACTGGTTGTAGACGTCGACCGTGCCGTTGATGGTGACCGCACCCGGGGTGGCCCCGAGGCCCGCAACCTCCGTGTAGTAGCCGACCTGGAAGGTGAGGGGATCCGCCACCGATCCGTACGTTCCGGGCTCGAACAACAGGGCGTAGCGCTGCGAGCCGAACTGGTTTGACGCCTGCTGAGCGGCGATCGAGTCAACGGTGGCCTGGATGGTGCTCTGCGGCATCGACGGGTTGAACACGTAGACGCGCGGACCGAGGTTGGCGTCGCCGGTGCGGTGCGAGGCGTGGGACGAGGCTCGATGCGCCGCGGATGCCAAGGCGCTGCCACTGCAGGCGAGCAGAGCCAGGCTGAACGCGACGGTCAGCGCAAACAGCCGACGACTGCATAGATTGGAGCGCACCTTCTGCCTGGAGTGGCACTTCGACGTCATGGTGTTCTCCTCCCGCAAGGTTCCTTTGCAGTTAACGGCCAGCGCCGAAGAGCGTCAAGGTCAAACCACCCGGCCCTCTGCCTGAGGTTCACGTGCTGACCACCTGATCAAGCGCCGTCGGATCACAACCGCGCCGAAATCATCGTTATGCGGTGATAACGTCTCACCCGAACCTTGGTGGATGTCCGTCGGTGATTGGACCTCAAGGACACGTGGCCCGAGCCGACGGTCCGGGCGAAGCTCTAACCGGAGGCGGCGTATGCCCGAGCCTGTTGACCCTCGCCACCTCCTGCTGATCGGGGCCGGACCCGGCGTCGGCGCCAGCGTCGTTCGCCGCTTCGGCCGCGAGGGCTTCCGCAGGACGCTGATCTCCCACAGCGAAACGCTCGAGCGAATCGCTCCCGAGCTGCGCAGCGACAGGCTTGAGATAGAGGCGGTCGGCGCGGACATCGCAGATCTGGACGGCTAGCGTGCGACGCTCGAGCAGATCTTCGGCGCCGCGGGCGTCCCTGGCATGGTCGTGTACAACGCTCCCGTGCCGGATCCTGGCGAGATCCTCGACACGACCGTCGGGCGGCCGCGGACCGCATCTGACGTCGATGTCCTCGGCGGTGTCGTCGCGGCGCGACGATGATCGCCGCGGGCGTGAGGGACGACGGCATCCATGCCGCGACCATCACGATCGTCGGCCAGGTCGCGCGCGGGACACCGTTTGATCCGGACAACATCTCAGAGCTCTTCTGGACCGCCCACACCGATCCGCGCGACGCCTGGCAGACCGAGTACCGGTTCACGGGCGCGTAGCTAGGTTTGCTACTGGTGTCCCCGTCCAGAGCGTCGGTCGCGAACCCACTGGCCGGGAGCGAGCTGGCGGCGTTCGTTGCGACGGTCGAGGCGGGAAGCGTGCACGGCGCCGCGGACGCTCTGCAGCTGACGCAGTCGGCCGTGACCAAGCGGATTCAGGTGCTGGAGCGACGCGTTGGGGGCCGGCTGTTTGAGAGAGGACGGTTCGGGATGCGGCCGACCGAACTGGGTCAAACGGTCTATCCCGCGGCCAGGCGCGCGCTCGAGGCGCTGGACAGCGTCGCGCAGCTGGTCGAACTGTCGCGAGATGCCGGGAGCATGGATCTGCGGTTGAGCGCCAGCCACACAATCGGAGAATTCCTCCTTCCGGATTGGCTGGCCGCGTTTCGCCGCGAGCGGCCCGAGGTTCATCCGCAGCTTGAGATCTCCAACTCCGACGCGGTGATCGACGCCATCCGGGACAACCGCAGCGAAATCGGGTTCATCGAAGGCCTGGACTCTCCACCGGGCCTCCAAACCCTCACCGTCGCTCATGACGAGATCGTCGTCGTGGTTGCCGCCGACCACCCGTGGGCGCGCCGGCGCAGCGTCACCGTCGCTGACCTACTGACCGACTCGTACCTGACGCGAGAAGCGCACTCGGGCACACGCGCTGTCGCCACGGCCGCCCTGGCGAGCGCCGGCATCGAGCTCATGCCCGCGCTCCAGGCGGCCAGCGCCCAGAGCCTCAAACGCGCTCTGACGGGTGGTGGATTCACGCTCATCTCGCGATTGACGATTGAAGTCGAGGAACGCTCCGGAGCCCTGGTTGGCCTGCCGGCGCGCGGGCTCGACCTTCGGCGCGAGCTGCGGGCCATCCGTCGTCGACGGCCGGCACCGAGCGCCACCGCTCGTGCGTTCTGGCGCTGGCTCGAGAGCCACACCAGCTGATTCCGAGCTGGAATGGATCACTGCGCAAGAGCAGTGGAACAAGCCATCGAGTGAGGGGACCATCAGGCCATGGCCAATCACTCGATTCCCCAAGCTCCGACCTCCCCCGTCGGGGGTCGCCGTGTCGGCTTCTGGCTCGTCGCCACTCCTGCCCTGCTTGGCCATCGCGCCAACCGTCCTTCTTCCCCACCACAACCAGTCCCCAACTGAGAGGAGCAGCGATGCAGACCACGACACTGAAGACCACCCAGCTCGGCCACACCGGCCTGGAGATCATGCGCGTCGGATTCGGAGCGTGGGCGATCGGCGGCGGAGACTGGGAGTTTGGCTGGGACCCGCAGGACGACGCGGAGTCGGTCGGTGCGATCCACCGTGCGCTCGAGCAGGGCATGAACTGGATCGACACCGCGGCCGCCTACGGCTTCGGCCACTCGGAGCAGACCGTCGGCCGTGCACTGGCCGACGTGGATGAGCGCCCATACGTATTTACGAAGTGCTCGCTGCTGGAGGGCCCCGACCGCACGGTCACGCACGGGACATCCAGGCCGAGATTCTGCCGTTCGCCATCCAGGAAGAGATCGGTGTGATTGTGTATTTACCGATGGGGTCAGGCCTGTTGACGGGCAAGATGACCCGCGAGCGGGTCCAGCGCATGGCCGCCGACGACTGGCGGGGACGCGATCCGCGCTTTCTGGAGCCACGGCTGTCGCAAAACCTCCAGCTCGTCGATCGTCTTGCGGCGGTGGCAGACCGTCACGACACCACGCCGGGCGCCGTCGCCGTCGCCTGGACCCTGCGCAACCCGGCCGTCGACGGTGCCATCGTTGGCTTCCGTCGACCCGACCAGGTTGATCCCATCATCGTCGCTGCCAACCTTGAACTCAGCGACGAGGACATAGCCGAAATCGAAGGGAGCACACGATGAACCCTGAGCACTCTCAACCAGAAAAGGTCCGTGTCGGTTTGTTAGGAATCGGCCTGATGGGATCCGCGATGGCCCACCGACTGCTGGAGCGGGAAATCCCGGTGATCGCCTGGGACCGCAACCCCGAACACGTCCGCGCGCTCGAGGATCGCGGAGCAGCAGGGGCCGCCGAGCCTGGCGAGGTCGTGAGCGGTGCCGGCGTTGTGATCACGATGCTCCCGACGGCCGAGATCGTGCTCGAGATGATCGAGCCGTTGCTGACCGAGTGGCCGGACAGCACGGTCTGGTTGCAGATGAGCAGCGTAGGAGCGGCCGAGGCAGACCGTTTGACGCAGGTAGCCGAGGCCCACGGCGTAACGATCGTGGATGCGCCCGTCTCAGGAAGCACGGTGCCGGCCGAGAAGGGTCAGCTGACGATCCTCGCCTCCGGATCCGAGCCCGCCAGGGCAACGCTTGAGCCGGTGTTTGCCGCGCTGGCATCGCGCGTGATGTGGGTCGGTGAGGCCGGAATGGGCTCCCGGCTGAAACTGGTCGCCAACCACTGGATGATCACGATGGTCGCGGCTCTGGCGGAGTCGATGCGCGTCGGTGACGCGATGGGGCTGGAGCAGCACCACTTCGTCGAGCTGCTCGAAGGCGGTCCGTTGGGCTCTGTCTATGCCGTGCAGAAGCTCGAGGAGATGCGCCGCCACGAGTACCCGGCCGGCTTCCCCGTACGGCTCGCCCTGAAGGACCTGGAGCTCGTCCGCGAGATCGAGGAGAGCTCGCGGACGAGAATGCCTGTACTGAACGTTGTTCTAGAGCGCTTCCTCGCCGCCCCAGACAAGCTCGCCGACCAGGACGTGGCGGCCATCTACGAGCTGGACTCCGGCGTCTCCGAGCGAAGCTAGACCCAGGTCATGCTGCCGGGAGTTGCGATGCCAAGCGCGCCTAATATCGAAACGAGGCGTTTCGTTTTGCTATTTTGGGTATATGACATGTCTCAGCCTGAGCATTACGCACGGACATGCGGAACCGTGACCGTCTGCGGCCGCAGGCACGAGCGCTGATGGGCACCGGCACCGAACCAATGCGGCCACGGGGCCGGCCTCGCAGCGAGAAGGCTCGCGAGGCGATAATGGACGCCGCCGCCGACCTGCTGCTGGGCAGCGGACTCGGGGAGGTGAGCATGGATGTGGTGGCTCGCCGCGCCCGGGTGAGCAAGGCGACGATCTACCGCTGGTGGCCCACGAAGGAGCGCCTGGCGCTGGACACGCTTTATCACGAGTGGGAGCGCCCTCCCACGCCGGACACGGGATCGCTCCGTGATGATCTTCTCGCCTACCTCGTCCCTTGGGTCCAGCGGGCACGAAAACGGCCGTTCGCCCGAGTGGTCGCCGAGCTCCTTGTCGAAGTCCATGACAACCCCGAGTTCGCGCTGCTTTACCTGGAGCACTTCGTTGAGCCGCGCCGGGCGCCGGCCCGAGAGTTCTTCCACGAGGCGATCGAGCGAGGCGAGATCCCACCGATTGACATCGATCCAGTGCTCGATCTGATCTTTGGACCGATCTATCACCGGCTGCTGCACCTGCACGGCCCGCTGGACGACGGCTTCTTGAAGATGGTCGTGGATACGGTGCTGCGAGGTCTACCGGTACTCGCTCAACAACAGGAGCGCACGTGAGCGCGGCCGCCTCACCCCAGGCAACTGAGCCGACCAGCATGCGATCAGCAGTCATGAGCATGCGCTACGCCCGAGGACGAGCACGGCAGTTCTGGCACGTGTTCGACAGGAGCCTCGTCCCGATGCTGATCGTCGACAACGAGCGTCGCTACCTAGCTGCCAACGCCGCCGCCAGGCTCATGTTCCGCATGACTCTGGCCGAGCTGCGCTCCCGCCGCATCGATGACCTCACGCCGCCCCACATGTTGGCGCGTCTGCACGAGCGCTGGGCCAGGCTGATGCGCTACGGCTCAGTGTCGGGACCGTATGACGTCGGATTGCCGGACGGCACCCAGCTCGAGGTCATCTATTGCGCCTCGGCCAACGCCCTTCCCGGTCAGCACCTGATCGTGTTCGTGCCCGCGACCTGGCCCGGCGATGAGCTCGAGGTCCTCGACGAGCACCGTCCTCCCCACTCACGCCCCACCTCTCTCTCACCCCGCGAACAAGAGGTGCTCTCACTCATAGCCGCCGGCTTTCGACTCCAGCAGATTGCCGATGAGCTGATCATCTCCGTCAACACGGTGCGGACCCACACGCGTAACGCCCTGCGAAAGCTCGGTGCCCACAACCGGGCCCACGCGATCGCGCTGGCCATGCAACGCGGCCTGATCGATCTGCCTTCATCGTGAGCGGTTGAGCCGGCCTCATCGCTTTGAGGTATTCCCAGCGCTGGTACATCCTCGCTCTGGGGTAGTTCGGCCCCGAGGGCCGTGATCGGGCGAAAAGATCTCGGGCCGTCCGCCGAGAATGCTGGGGTGGGACGGTTGCGGCTAAATGCCCGGCAGGGGCTACTGGTGTTGTTCGCGTTGGCCACACTCCTCCTCATCGGGGCGGGCGTGCTCACGTCGCTGACGCTGCTCCGGACGAGTCTGGACGCGGCAGCCAAGCAGGACGCGGAGCGTGAGGCACGCCTCGTCGCCGATCTTGGATTGTCGGCTGCGCTGTCCCACGGCCACCTCAGCAGACGCGACCTCCGGCTGGCGGGCGCGGAGTACGAGGTGGCTCATCACGACCTGCCGCTCACCGGAGTGATCCTGTGGATGCCCTCAGGGAGGGCGAGCTTCGTCCGGGGCAGCGGGAAGGCACTGACCTCCACGCACTCGGAGCCGGGGGTCGTGCGAGCGGCGCTGCGGACCGGCAAGACCCAAGTGACGGACTCCACGATCGGGAGGGCGCCCGGGACCGTGGAAGCAGCGGTCCCGCTGGGAGCACGAGCACACGACGCGGTGGCTGAGTTCCCCTTCGCGCGCGGCGGCATCCAGCAGAACCTGGACGCGGCGAAGAGCCGGCTGTATCTGCTCTCCGCGGCCGGCGCGCTGATCATGTTCTTGGCCATCCTGCCTCTGCTCGCACGTCTGGCTGACCGCATACCGCTACCTGCAGATCCCGCCCGCCGACACCTGCTGGCCGAGCTGAGGACGGCGCTGTCCAGACGGGAGTTCGTCGTTCACTACCAGCCGAAGGTCGAGATCGCGAGTGGCGGCCTGGCCGGGGTGGAGGCGCTTGTGCGCTGGAACCACCCGCGTCACGGACTGTTGCCGCCCAGCCGTTTTCTGCCCGCCGTCGCGTCAAGTCCGCAGCTGCTGACTGGTCTCACCTGCCAGGTCCTCGACACCGCCGCACGCGACTGCGCAGCTTGGCTCGAGGCCGGCCACCTGCTCCCGGTGGCGGTCAACGTGGCACCGGCCGCACTGCTCGATCCCGCGCTGGTGAGAATGGTGCGGCAAACACTCGACCGGCATGATCTGGCTCCCCGCATGCTGACGCTCGAGCTGACCGAGAACGCGCTGATGGAGCCCGGGTCCGACGTCACCGCGCCTCTGCATGAGCTTCGTGCGCTTGGCCTGTCCGTATCGATCGATGACTTCGGCACCGGCAACTCGTCCCTGGCCCGGCTGCGGACGCTTCCGCTAGATGAGATCAAGATCGACAGATCTCTGATCGCCTGCATTGCCACCGACGACAGAGATCTGGGAATCGCCCGGCACATCGTGCACCTGGGCATGGATCTCGGGCTGCGCGTAGTGGCCGAGGGGGTCGAGGACGAGCGTACGCTGCGCGTCCTTCGAACACTCGACTGCGAGATCGCTCAGGGGTTCCACCTGTCAAAACCGCTTCCGGAGGAAGAGCTTCGCGCCTGGATCGGGCGAGACGCCTCGGGCTTCACCGTCGGCCCTCTGGGTCAATTTCGACGGTCATGAGGCTGTCGCCGTGCCGGTGGACGACCCTCCCGGCGTCGTTCTCGCGCCGGTAAATTGACGTTGCTCTCAGCCGCATTTCCTCCTTCACACCACCAACATGACGGTGAGCCGCTCCAGCTCGACTGTGAAACCGAGCGTGTCTCCGAAGCCGGCGCCGCGGAGGGAGCGGGGGTGCGACGATGGTTGCTTGTTCGGGGAACGGACCTGAATGGAACGTGCGGTCGTAGCGGCGACCCAGCTGATTGGCCGCGAGCGGTCTCGCCTCCCGAGCGAAACTGCGCGGGCGTCGTAGAACAAGGAGTCCCTGAGGCGACGTGACCTCGCGTGAACACCCAGACGGCGGGCACAGGTCGCGCTTCGTCGTCCAGATGCACGATGCGACGACTCGTCATTTCGACCTCCGGATCGAGCGCAACGGGGTACTGCGATCTTGGGCCGTGCCGAAAGGGCCTTCCCTCGATCCTGCCGTCCGGCGACTTGCCGTACCAGTCGCCGACCACGAGCTCGCCGCGGGTGACTTTGAAGGCGTCCACTCTGGAGCGCGACGGGGCAGCGGAGCGGTCATCATCTGGGACGAGGGCTCGGCGGATATCGTGACCGAGAGCGACGACCACCTGTCAATCGTTCTACGTGGCCACAAGCTGCACGGCCGCTTCGGTCTGACGCGCACCGGGCAGCGCCGCTGGATCTTGGTCAAGGCCATCGACGATGACGCCCGCCCCGGCTCGGACATCGTCGAGGAGCGACCGGCGAGCGTCCGCTCAGGCCGCACCTGGGAAGAGATAGCTGCGGGTCGTTCCTGAGCAATCGAGGCCGGGCAAGCGTTTCCGTTCGGAGCCCCGGCGCGGCCTAGCATCGTGATCGTGGCCGTAGAGGTCCGTGACAACCCAGACGAGCAGCGTTACGAAGCCGTGGTGGACGGCGTGTTGGCGGGCTTCGCGGCTTACCGCCCACATCCAGGGGTGATCGCGTTCACCCACACAAAGGTGGAAGATGCATTCGAGGGACGGGGAGTGGGATCGATCCTCGTACGCGAAGCGCTGGAGGACGCCCGCGGGCGGGGCCTCCAGGTCCTCCCGTTCTGTGCGTTCGTGAATGCATTCATCGCGGAGCATCGCGAGTTCCTGGATTTGGTTCCAGCGTCACGAAGGGAGGGATTCGGGCTGTGAGGAAGACCTACCCGGGCGCCGGCTTGAAACGGGTGTCGTCGACTTGGAGAGCGTCCCGGATTCTCACCAGAACGATCACCACGCTGCCGCAGGCGGGACACCGTACGACGGTCCCGGGCGCGCTCATGTAGACGCGCAGCTCGGCAATCTGAGCGGTGGCTCCGCAGTGGGCGCACGCCCCTCGCGCCGTGGTCATCTCGCTCCCGAAGTGCTCGAGCAGCGGCCCGGCGATCGCGTTTCCGTCCAAAGCGTCCATGGTCAGGTTCCAGTGGCTCCGAACCGCTCGGTCTTGATCCGGCCCGGCTCGTATCCCATCTCGACGAGGGCTTGCGCGACATTCTCGACGAACGAGGTCGGTCCGCACACGTAAATCAACGGTGAGTCGGCTGGCTGAGGGATGGCTTCCGTGAGCAGCTGCTGGTCGATTCGCCCCCGATGCCCGCCCCAATCGGGCGGCCATGCTCGCGTGAGAGCGAGGTGGACACTGAGCTTGCCCCCGTCAGGGCGGGACAGCTCATCGCGGTAGATCATGTCGCCGAGCGTGCGTGATGAGTAGAGCAGCGAGACCTCCGTCGTGCGCGCGCCGGCGGCCCAGTGACGGACCATCGCACGCAGCGGCACGACTCCGGACCCGCCGGCGACCAGGGCCAAAGGTCCGCCGAGCGATTCCTCCCAGATGAAGTAGCCGCCGATCGGGCCTCTCAGTTCGATCTGGTCGCCCAGTATCAGCTCGTCGGTGAGGTATGGCGATACCTCACCGTCGTCCAGGCGTTCGACGGTCAGGACGAGGTGGTCATCCTCCGGGCCAGAGGCGATCGAGTAGCTGCGCTGGGCCTGATATCCGTCCTCGGCGGTCAGCCGGACGTCGACGTGCTGACCGGCACGGTGTCCCGGCCAGCCGGGCACCTCCAAGCCGATGCTCTTGCAGCGCGGCGTCTCGTCGACCAGCTCGAGAACGCTGGCGAGCTGCCAGGTCAGTCGCCTTGGTAGCGCTGCTCCAGCCATGGATCGCCGTGGTTGTGGTACCCATAGCCCTCCCAGAAGCCCGGCTGGTCGTCAGCGGTCAGAGTCAGACCGCGCACCCACTTGGCGCTCTTCCAGAAGTACAGGTGCGGCACGAGCAGGCGCGCAGGGCCGCCGTGCTCAGGGTCAAGCGGCTTCCCCCCGTACTCGTAGACCACCCAGGCCTTTCCGTCGCTGACGTCCTCGAGCGCCAGGTTGGTCGTGTAGCCGCCGTCAGACCAGACGGTCAGATACTCGGCCTCGGTCTCGACCGCCCCCAGCAGTGTGTCGAGCGACACCCCCTTCCAGGTGGTATCGAGCTTTGACCACTTCGTCACGCAGTGGATGTCGCCGGTGACCGTCTCCGTTGGAAGTCCGACAAACTCCCCCCACGGCCACGACAGCGGCTCAGTGACCTCCCCGTCGATCAAAAAGCTCCACTCGTCCAGTGGTGTGTGCGGCGTCGGACCGGCTGAGAGCACCGGGAAGTCAGCGGTCAGGTACTGGCCGGGCGGCACACGCGAAGGATCAGCGACCGCTCGCCGCCGACCCATGAACCCACGGCTGATCGGGGACATCACGGCACCTCAATGTCAGGTCTCATGACAAGAGAATCCTTGCACGCCGCCCAACGTTCCATTCCACGCACGCCTACATCGGCCGTGATCGGGAGACGGAAGCGCAATCTTGCCGCCGGGCTGCTCGGGCTATTGCCAGCGGGGGGTGTCCGTGCACTTCAACGAGTACAAGGGCAGCGAATTCACGCACTCTGACGCCGCGGTGCCGTTCGAGACGGGCGTGTTCGCGTTCATCAACGAGGTGCTGAATGGCGGAACACCCTCGAACGGCTGCAGCTCGATCACCCCCGGCAACTCGCTCGCCCCGCTGCCGACGGGCCGGACGAACGTGGAATTCCGCTCCCTCGGGCTGAACCGACACGGCCCGGGAGTCGTAATCAAGCTGCGCCCGCGGCGGCGGAAGCCGCTTCCACGATCCGCCCCACCCAGTCGCCCGTGATCTGACGGGTAGTGGCGTTGACGCGGTTGAACGCGTTAATCGTCGCGATCGCCACCACCAGGCCGGCGAGCTGTTGCTCGTCGTAATGGCGGGCGACCTCGTCCCACACCTGGTCGCTCACCGAATCCGGCCGGTCGGCCAGGCGGGTGACCGCCTCGGCGAGCGCCAGGGCCGCGCGCTCCGCGTCGCTGAAGTACGGCGCCTCGCGCCAGGCGGCCACGAGGTGGATCCGCTCGGGGCTCTCGCCCAGCTGCTCGAGCTCGCGAGTGTGGATATCCACGCACACGCTGCAGCCGTTGATCTGGCTGGCGCGGAGGGTGACCATCGCCAGCGTCGCCTCGGTCACCCCGGTCTGCTTCGGGAGATGGCCGAGCTTCTGGAAGGCATCGAGTGCCTCTGGCAACAAGAGCGCGGGGTTCTGAATCCTGGCCTTTGTCATGGTGTTCCTCCTTCGTCGTGAGGATCGTTGGGGGTGTCGTTGTGGGCGTCGCCAGTGGCTGGGTGGTGGCCGACGAACGCCGCGAAGTCGGCCACCGCGCCGAGGTGCCCGAGCTTGTCCGGGTTGACCACCGAGCGGATGCTGCGGATCTGGCCGTCCGTGATCTCCATTGACCACACGCTGATCAGCCGGCCCTGCCCGTCCGTGACCACGACACCTGCGCCGCCGTTCACCTCGGCCGGCCGCAGCGTGAAGCCGGGCAGCCGTCCGGCGATCCGCATCCAGTTGCGCAGCGTCCGCGCCACCCGGTTGCGGCCGCTCAGCGAGCGCGCCAGTGCGGGAACCCTCCCGCCGCCGTCGCCGCTGAGCACGACGTCGTTGGCGAGCAGCGCCTCCAGACCGTCCAGGTCGCCCTGCCGGGCGGCGGCGAGGAACGTCTGCACGAGTTCGTCCCGGTGTTCTCGGGAGCTCTGGAACCGCGGCCGGCGCTCGCCCACCTGGCGCCGGGCCCGGCTGGCGAGCTGGCGCGTTGCGTCCTCGCTCTTGCCGATGATCTGCGCGACCTCGGGATAGCCGTAGTCGAACACGTCGTGCAGGAGCAGCGCGGCTCGCTGCTCGGGAGACAGGCTCTCGAGCAGGACCAGCATGGCCACCGACAGCGAATCGGCCATCTCGGCGTGCCGGAGCGGATCATCCTCGCCGTCGGTGAGGATCGGCTCTGGCAGCCACTCGCCGAAGTACTGCTCGCGCCGGGCGCGCGCCGAATGCAGCTCGTTGATCGCCAGCCGGGTGGTCACGGTGGCGAGATAGGCCCGCGGCGACTCGATCTGCTCTCCCCTCTCCAGCACCTGGTGCACGCGCAGCAGTGCCTCCTGCACCACATCCTCGGCTTCGGAGACGCTGCCGAGCATCCGGTAGGCGATGGCAAACGCCGACCGCCGAAGCTGCTCCAGCTCAAGTCCTTCGCCGCTCATCTCAGCTGTCCAATCATCCGCCTCGTCGTCTCGTCTCACCCATTAAGACAAGACAACGGCCCCGCCCGTGACAGCGGGACCGGGATCAGTGACCTGGACGGATCAGCGGAATGCGACCAGGGTGTCGCCGGCCGGGACCACGAGCAGGCCCCCGGATTCGGCGAGGCCCGTCAGGGGCTGCGAGACGTTCTGTTCGTCAGGCGCCGGGACAGCGGCGCCGGCGCTGGCTTGCCACAACACGCTTCCGTCCGATGATGAGAGGCCGTACACCTCGCCAGAGGTACCGGCGATGATCACCTCGTCGCCGGCAACGATCGGCGCGGAGCTGAGCGTGCCGTCACCGGTGAACGTCCAGCTGATCGACGAGCCGGGAGTGGCCGGCGCCGCGCTCAGCGTGCCGTCCTCCAGGTTGTAGATCATCGAGGCGGTGACTGCCGGGGCGGGGCCGGAGCTGCGGAAGGAGCTCTGTAGGACGCCGGAGCCCGCATCCAGTACGGCCGGGAACGAGCTGTCGCGAACATAGAGCAGGCCGTTGGCCAGCACCGGCGTCTTGCCACCACCACCCTCGCAGGCGGTGGCGCGGTGCCAGATCAGGTCGCCCGTGTTGGGGTCGAAATCGTAACTCTGCCCACAGGCATAGCTCACGTACACCCCGCCGGACGAGACGGCCGGTGAGCTCGTATCCCCATTCTCCACGGACTGAGTCCAGGCCAGTGAACCATCGGCCTCATTGACCGCGTATACCGTTCCACCGTCGCCGGCTCCGGACGTGTAGACGATGCCGTTCGCGCCGGTCGGTGGCGCACTGAATGACCATTGAGTCGGGAGCTGCGTTGCCCAGTCGAGCGTGCCGGTCCCTGCGTCGAACGCCTCCATCGTCCCGCTGCCGTTGACGATGAACACCTTCCCCGCGTCGTAGGTCAGATCAGCCCACGGACGGCTGCCTCCAAGCTGGACCGGGCCCCAATCGACGTTGCCGGTGTTCGCATCCAGGGCGTACAGCGAGGGGTCGGGAGAACTATCGTCGCCGGCGATTACGAATACCTGACCGTCGACGATCAGCGGGTAGGAGGGGCTGGCGCCCAGATTGTCCGACCAGACTTGTGTGGCCGCGGTGGAGAAGCCGTCCGAGGAGACGCCCGTGTGCTCCGCGTTGAGCTGGTACGCCGTCGCCGGCGTACCGTCGTCTGATGACGACGGCGTGGTTGAGCTCGTCGTCGACCGTGTCGACGACGGCTTACCGACCAGGGCCGTCAGTTTGCTGCGGGCGGGCTTGCTCCGCGCGCCGTCATTGGCCGTGACGACCACCCGAATGCGTCGGTTCTCGTCCGCGCGAACGATTCGGTAGCGGTGCGTCGTCCTATGGGCGATCGTCGAGCAACGGCCTGCCTTCGTGCACCGCTGCCACCGGTACGTGAACGACGACGGCGCATGCGTCCAGGCGCCACGCGACGCTGTCAGAACCCGTCCTTCACCCAGCCGGCCGCTGATCCTGGGTCGCACATGGTTAGCCGGCTTCCCGCTAGCGTTCGCCACGGCCGGCGCCGCCATCGTCAGCGCCATAACGATCACCCCAGACAACGCTCGTACCCGCCCCAACGCTCCTGCCTCCCCATCCGTGGCTGGCCCTCGCGCTAAATCATACCTCTGCGGAGCACAAGAGGCCAGCCTGGATCTCACGATTCGCCCGGACGAACTTCGATGCTTCCGGGCCCCTGCTTATCGTCCGCTAAGCACAAGCCGACAGTGTCAACACACTGAGGGAGAGGTGGAAGCGAGCGAACGCATACAGCTGTCCGGGCGCCGCAAACAGGTCATCCGATGGCTCGGCGGCCTGCTCGTGGCGGCCGTATCGGTCCTCGTCCTCCTTCGAGTGGCCTCCCCATCCCAGGTCCTGCACACGCTCGGCAACATGAACCCGGCCTGGCTGGTCGGCGCCGTGACCCTCGAACTGGTCTCGTGCTTCAGCTATCCGGTGGTCTTCCGGCGGTTCTTCCCCGAGCCACCTCGCTCGGTGGGGCGGCGGGTGGCGTGGATCGCCATGGGCGCGGGCGCGGTGCTGCCCGGCGGAAACTTCTCCTCGGCGGCCGCCAGCGGGTGGCTGCTTCGCCATCACGGCATCGGCGCGCGGCGGCTGGCCGAACGCTGCGGCGCGATGCTCTGCTTCCTGACGCTGTTCGGATTCTTCGTCAACGGAGTGGCCGGAGCGTGCCTGCTGATCGGCATCGGGGACGGACCGCACGACCTGGAGCACGCGGGCGTGCCGATCCTGGTGTCTCTGTTCGTGCTGGGGGCGGCCACGGCAGCACTGCTCGCCGGACGGCGCTATGACCAGCGCGCACCTAAGCTGATCCGATCCTTCACCACGTCGCTGGAGAGCGCCTGGCGGGCCGTCACCCGCCCCCATTGGCGGATGCTCGGCGCGGTGGGGTTCCTTCTGTTCGACATGGCGGCGCTGTGGGCGGCGTGCCGGGCCACCGGACATCCGATCGGCGTGCTGGCGCTGGCGGTGGCGTACTTCATCGGCTACCTGGCCACCATGATCCCGATGCCCGCCGGCCTGGGCGTCCTCGATTCCGGGCTGGCTGGAGCGCTCGTTCTGTACGGGTTCTCGCCGGCCGCATCGGTGGGGGCGGTGCTCGTCTACCACGCCATCTCCGTATGGGTTCCGGGGCTCGGCGGTCTGGTGGCCTGGCTTCCCAGCCGCCACCAGCGCCCGCTCACGAATCGTCGCGATCGGGCTGCACATCCCCAGCCCCCTCCAGCCAAGATCGCCCTGGCGGAAGCCCAGTCCTAGCTGAGTGCCTGCTCCACCGCCGCGATGATCTCCGGGGCCTCGGGGTCGGTCTTGGTGGCCCAGCGGGCGACGAGCCGCCCGTCGGAGCCCACCAGGTACTTGGTGAAGTTCCAGGCTGGAGGCGCCGAGTCGGGCTGCCGGATCAGATCGGCCCACAGCGGCGCGGGATCGGCGCGCACCGACATCCGCTCGGTGAGCGGAAACCCGACCCCGTAGTTGCGCTGGCAGAAGGCGCCGATCTCCTGGTTGTCTTCGTACTCCTGATCGGCGAAGTCCCCAGACGGGCAGCCGAGTAGCTCCAGGCCCTGCTCGTGGTAGCGCTCGTACAGCGTCTGCAGGCCGGCGTACTGAGGGGTGTAGCCACACTTGCTGGCCGTGTTGACGATCAGCGTCGGATGGCCGCGCAAGGTATTCAGGTCAAGCTCATGGCCATCCAGCAGCGTGACCTGGTGGTTGTAGAGATCAATCGGGTCGCTCAACTTGTCCGTCCTCTTGATGTACATCTTCAGTGTCGAGAGCAGGCTCATGGTCGGCAACTGATGCTAGAGACCCCCGACGATTTGGAGAGCACTAGATGGTTGATTCGATCTAGCATCGCTACACAGCCCGGAGGGGTGGCAGAGCGGTCGAATGCGCTGGTCTTGAAAACCAGAGTCCGTGCAAGCGGACCGCGGGTTCGAATCCCGCCCCCTCCGCTCCGTATTAATCCGCATTGTGTATGTCCGCACTCGCCTTTAATGTGCGTCGATATGACCGATATCGCCGCTCCTCCCCTGGTCGCGCAACCGGCCGCTGCCGAACAGGCTCATCCGGCCGGACCGCCCGTGATCCCGGAGTTCGAGATCGTCCCGCGTGTCGGGCTCGCGATCGCCGGGGTCGTGCTGGTGTTGCTCGTGGTGGCCGTGGCCGCCGACAAGTTGTGGCCGCTGATGTTCCTGCACGTGGTGGGCGGCGCCGGCTGGACGATCGTCGACCTGTTCGTCGGGCTGCTGATCGGCCCGATTCTCGGCCGGCTTCCCCTCCAGTCGCGGATCGACTTCACCACCCGGTTCATGCCGAAGATGGTCGTGCTGATGCCGATCCTGGTGGCCGTCACGCTGACGGCCGGCTGGCAGCTGGCCTCCCATACGGGCACCAACCTGACCGGCGATCCCAACCATGGATGGATCGTGGCCAGCTTCATCGTGGTCGGCGTGATGGCCGTCCTGGCCCTAGGGCTGCTCGAGCCCGCCAACATCGCGGTGCTGATCGAGCTCAAGAAGCCACGCCCCAACGGCCAGGTGATAGAGAAGCTGATGAAGCGGTTCGTCTACTGCGCCGGGATTCTCGGCATCATGCAGGTGGCCACGTTCGTGATCATGACCCACCTGGCCAGCTCATGAACGAGACCGAGAAATACCCCCCGTTCACGCAGCTGGCGATGCTCTCGCTGGCGCTGATCGTGGCCGGCGGCATCTACCTGTCCGCCCACCTGCCCCAGCACGTCTCGCTGGCCCCGGCGGTCATCCTGCTCGTCCTGTCGGGCGCGCTGATGGCGTTCAACTTCGCGTCCCTGACCCGGATCCGCCGCTTCGACTGGGACCGCTTCTGGGAGGTGGCACGCTGGTCGCTCTTGGCCTACGTGGTAATCGCCGGCCTGATCGAGTACGTCTTCCTGCAGAACCACCTGAGCGGCGGACCGCTGGTGGTGCTGACGCTGTCGCTGGTGCTCTTCGCGGTCCACGTGCCGGCGTTGGTCGGATTCACGGTGGCGCGCTACTACGACGTGGTGGCTCCCGGTCTTCCGGACGGGGTGGCCGCCTCGGGGGATCTGCCGCTAACTGGTTGAGGCGGCTGGCCGGCCGCCTCAACTGTCAAACCCCGCCCCGATCCGGTCCAGTAACCGGAGCCAGGGACCTCGGCGGCCCTGCCGCTCGTCGGCCCGCGCCAGCGCGGCGCGGGTGGCCTGGACGGCCAGGTAGCGCGCCGGCTCCGGGGGGAACGGGAGGGGACGCTCGCGGACCATGCGCAGCCGGGTCCGCTCGGTCTCGCGGCGGTGCACGAGATCCAGTGCCACCGCCGCACCGAAGCGGCTGGCACCGACCCCGAGCCCGGTGAACCCGACCGCGTAGGCGACCCGACCGGACAGCGCGGTGCCGAAGGTGACGCAGAAGCGGCTGCAGGTGTCGATCGCCCCGCCCCACCTATGGGTGAAGGCGACGCCCGCCAGCGACGGGAAGGTGTCGATCAGCTGCTCGAGCAGCAGGTTGTGGGTCTCCGGGCGCTGGTCGCGGCCGGGGCCGGTGGCGCCACCGAAGTGGTAGATCGCGTCGTAGCCGCCCCACAGGAGCCGGGCGTCCTCCGTGAGGCGGTAATAGTGGAAGCGGTTCCCGAGGTCCGAGATGCCCTGGCGGCTGGTCCAGCCGATCGGCCCGAGCTGTTCGGCGCCGAGCGGCTCGGTGACCAGCACGTAGTCGTAGACCGGAATGACGCAGCGGCGGATCCGGCGCAGGAGCGGGGGGAACGCGCTGGTGGCGAGCACGACCCGTTTCGCCAGGACCTCGGCCCGTTCGGTCCGAGCGCGCACTCGAGCGCCCGCCGAGATCAGCTTTGTGACGGCGGTGTGCTCGTGCACGTGCCCGCCGACCGACTCGATCGCGTCGGCGAGGCCCCAGCTCAGGCGGGCCGGATCGACCAGCGCGAGGCCGTCCCGGCGCAACAGCCCACCCCAGTAGGTGGGTGAGCTCACCTCGGCGTGCAGCTGCTCCCGATCCAGGACCTGGGCGTCCCAGCCGAAGCGGCGGGCGTCGGCGGCGTCCTCGTGCAGCCAGGGGAGCTGATGGACGGCTGTGGCCACCTCCAGCTCCCCCGTCTCGGCCCAGGCGCAATCGATCCGGTAGCGCCCGACCGCGCTGCGGATCTCCGCGAAGTTGGTGCGGCCAAGCGACTCCAGAACATCCATCTCCTCGGGCCAGCGGCTGAGCCCGTTGGCGATGCCGTGGGTCAGCGACGGGCTGAGAAAGCCACCGTTGCGCCCGGATGCCCCCTCGCCCAGCCGGCTGGACTCGACGAGCATCACGGAGGCCGACGGATCCTGCTCGAGCGAATGGAGCGCGGTCCACAGGCCGGTCAGCCCACCGCCCACGACCAGCAGATCCGTCTCGACCTTGCCGGCGACCGGCGGTCGGGGCGGCGGCGCCGGATGGGCCGGGTTGGCCAGCCAGAACGGTCGGGGCTCGGCGTCTCGAAGCGGGGGGGCGAGCTCGGTCCGGCGGCGCGTCGCGATCACGCGATGGCGGTGCGCCGCTGGAAGACGGCGTTGATGACGGCGAGGATGATGCCGCCCACAAAGATCAGCGTGCCCATCACGAACACCTGGGGCGGGATCCCGACCTTGACCGCCCCGTAGACCCAGAGCGGGAAGGTCACGGTCTGGCCGGCGACGAAGTCCGTGATGATGAAGTCGTCGATCGACATCGCGAAGGCGAGCAGCGCTCCCGCCACGATCCCGGGCAGGATCAAGGGGAAGGTGACCTTCCAGAACGCGGTCCAGGGCGTCGCGCCGAGGTCGGCCGCAGCCCGATCGAGAGCCCGGTCGAGCCCGACGACTCGAGCTCTCACCACGACGGTCACGAATGCCACGTTGAACGCCACGTGGGCGATGAGGATGGTGACGAGTCCGCGAGGGATGTTCAGCGAGATGAAGAAGGACAGCAGTGAGGCGCCGACCACCACGGAGGGCGCCGCGATGTCCAGGAAGATCGTGGCGTCCATGGCCGACCTCCCCCGCCACCGGTGGCGCGCCAGGGCGAGCGCGAGCGGCGTCCCCAGGACGAGCGAGATGGCAGTAGAGCTGAAGGCCAGCTCCAGCGAGTGCTCGAGCGCGGCAGTGAGGTCCGGGATGTCGAAGACCTGCTGATACCACTGGGTGGTGAATCCCTGCCAGGCGAAGGTGAGCCGGCCGGATGGCGCCTGGTTGAACCCGTAGGCGATCATCACGCCGATCGGGACCATCGTGTAGAGGATCACCAAAAACGAGTACGCGGGCAGGACGACGCGGCCCACCCGGCGCCGGCGTCGCACCTGGGTGCGCCGGGGCACGACGGGCCCCGGCGCGGCCTGCGGGATCGTCACGCTCATGCGGCTGCGTACTCCTGGAGGCTCTCCGTGCCGAACGCCCGGGCGTACAGCCAGATCACGATCAGCAACCCCGCCATCAGGACGGACGACAGGGCTGCCGCCGTCGGGTAGTCCAGGTTGTTCAGGTAGGCGCTCTGAATGATGTTGCCGATCATGGTCGTGCCCGGCCCGCCAAGGATCTCCGCGTTGACGTAGTCGCCAACGTTCGTGACGAACACGAGCAGGAAGCCGGCGAAGATCCCGGGCGCCGACAGCGGGAGGATGACTCGCAGGAAGGAGATCGACGGTCGCGCGTATAGATCAGTGGCCGCACGCACCACCCGGCGATCGATCTTCTCGATGGCCACGTACAGGGGTAACGCCATGAACGGCAGCGCGTTGTATGTGAGGCCGGCCAGCACGGCGAACGGGGTGGACAGGACGTGGGTCCCCCGGGGCAGGAGATGCAGGTTCTCCAGCGTCCTGAGGACAAACCCCTCGTCGGAGAGGATGAACTGCCAGGCCAGCGTCCGGATCACGAAGGAGACGAAGAACGGCAGCAGGATCAGGAACAGGAGGGTCGACTTGTGCCGGCCGCCGTGAAAGGCGATCCAGTAGGCGATCGGGTAGGAGATGACAAACGCCGCGGCCGTGGAAATGACGCCGTACTCGAACGACCGCAGAAACTCGGCGCCGTACGCCGACACCGTGCTGGAGTACTCGCCGAAGTGCCAGCTCAGGCTGTATCCGGTGACCGGGTTGCCCGTCTGCAGCGAAATCGACAGCGCCGCCAGAATCGGGATGAGGAAGAAGACGAGCAGCCAGCCGCCGCCGGGCGCCGCCAGCGCGTACGCGCCGCGGCGCGAGCGCCGGCGGACGGCCCCGATCGTCCTGGGGCGGCCGGGTCGAAACCGGCTCAGGCCTGGATGATCGGGTTGAAGACCTTGTTCCACGTGTTGAACTCGCTGTAGTTCTTGTACACGTAGTACTTGTGTGCCTTGGCCGCCATCTGTGAGGTGGGGAACACCAGTGGGCTGTTGCCCACCGCCGGATCCTCCTTGACCAGGATCGGCCTGGCGTCCGGGACCGGGGTGATGTAGTTGACCCAGTCGGCCACCTCGGCAGCGATCTTGGGCTGGTAATAGAAGTTCATCCAGTCGATCGCGTCCACCGGATGGGACGCGTGCATGGGGATCATCATGTTGTCGATCCACTGCATGACCCCCTCCTTGGGCACGACGAACTTGAGGTCCTTGTAGCCCGACGCGTTGGCCTGGTAGATGTCGCCCGACCAGGCCTGCGAGATCCAGGTGTCACCACTCTCCAGGGCTTTGATGTAGCTCTGGTCGTAGTACTGGCGGACGAGGCCCTGGTTGCGCTGCTTCTGCATCAGGTCTCCGGCCTTCTTCCAGTCGGACACCGTCGAGGTGGCGGGGTCGATACCCAGCATCAGCATGCCGGCGCTGCCGAGCTCCGTGTTGTCGCTCATCATCCCCACGTGCCCCTTGAACTTGGGGTCGAAGAGGTCCTGGAGGCTCGTGATCTCGCGCCCGGTCAGCTTCGGGTTGTAGCCGATCCCGGTGAAGCCGGACTGCCAGGCGACGGTGTGCTTGTTGCCCGGGTCGTAGTTGGGGTTCTTGAACAGCGATCCGGCGTACTTGTAGAAGTTCGGTATCCGGGACTGGTCCAGAGGAATCAGCCAGCCGTTGCTGATCAGCTCGGTGAGCTGCCACCCGTTGGTCACGACGATGATGTCGTAGCCGATCGACTGCTTGGCCTGCAGGGTGGGCGAGATGGTGGCGTAGAAGCTCTGGTTGTCCTGAATCGGCTCCGTGTACTTGACCTGGATCCCAGTGGCCTTGGTGAACTGCTGCAGCGACGGATGCTTGCCGTGGCTGGTGTCGATGTAGAGCGGCCAGTTGGCGAAATTCAACTGGCCCTGCTTCTTCTGCTTGGCCCACCAGGCTGTCCAGTTTGTGTTCGACTGCGACTTGGCACCCGCTGCGGTTCCGGACACCCCGCAGGCGGCGAGCACTCCGGACAGGCTGAGACCGGCCGCGCCGGCCCCCATCGAGCGCAGGAACTGGCCCCGGGAGATCCGCGGTCCGGTCAGGCCGCGCACCAGCGCGGGATCAACTGCTTCGAACTGCTGTGAGCTGTCATCGCTCATCCGATTTACCTCCTAGACGACGAAGCTGTGCTCCGGACGCCAGACGACGCGCACCTCCGCACCCGGCCCCGGTGCATCAGCGCCCACGTTCTGTACGTACGCGGTGAGCGTGGCTCCACTCGGCTCCTCGAGCATGTATTGGTGACTGACTCCTAGATAAGTCGCGACCTGCACCCTGGTATCCAACACGTTCTGACCGTCCGGCGGGGTCTCCTGCGGCCTCTGGAGAACCAGCTTCTCCGGCCGGACGCCCACCTTGATCTGGTCGCGACCATCGGGGATGAGGTCAGGCGGAACCCGGACCGTCGTCCCGCCGTCGAGCTTGATCTCGCCCTGATGCCGGTCCAGGACGGTGCCGGCCAGGAGGTTGGACGCGCCCAGGAAGCCGGCGACGAACTCGGTGGCCGGATGGTCGTAGACCTCCTGGGGCGGACCCACCTGCTCGATCTGCCCGAGATTCATGACGGCCAGGCGATCGGACATCGCCATCGCCTCCTCCTGGTCGTGAGTGACGTAAAGGAAGGTGATCCGGACCTCGTTCTGGATGCGCTTGAGCTCCACCTGCATCTGCTTGCGCAGCTTCGCGTCCAGGGCCCCCATCGGCTCGTCGAGCAGGAGCACTCGCGGCCGATTGACCAGCGCGCGGGCCAGCGCCACCCGCTGCTGCTGGCCGCCCGAGAGCTGTGCCGGACGCCGCTGGGCCATGCCTGGCAGGTCGACGAGGTTGAGGGTCTCGTCCACCCGCTGGGCGATCTCCTCCTTGCCGTGGCGCTTGCGCCGCAATCCGAAGGCGACGTTCTCGAACACGGAGAGGTGCGGGAACAGCGCGTAGGACTGGAACACGGTATTGACGTCGCGCCGGTAGGCCGGAATCCGAGCCACGTCCTGGCCGCCGAGCATGACCGCACCCTCGGTCGGCTCCTCGAAGCCCCCGATGATCGAGAGCGTCGTGGACTTACCGCACCCGGAGGGACCCAGCAGGCTGAAGAACTCCCCGTGAGCGATGTCCAGACTGATGTCGTCCACGGCGACGGTGGTTCCGAAGTTCTTGGTCACCCGCTGCAGGCGGACGTCGGGATCTCCGGCGCCGGTCGGAGCGGCGTTGAGCGGTGCGGGCCCGGCCGAGGGCGCGGACGCGGCCACGTCAGCTCGTCCCCCGGCCCAGCCGCCGCGCGGCCTCGGCCAGCGCGTCACCGAGGATGCCGGCGATCTTGTCGAATTCGGCCTGACCTGCGATCAGTGGCGGGGAGATCTGGACCACCGGCTCGCCACGATCGTCGGCCCGGCAGATCAGGCCGGCCTCGAACAGGCGATTGGACAGAAAGTCACGCAGCAGCCAATCCTGCTCCTGGGCGGTGAATGGGGTCTTGGTGTCCTTGTCGCGGACCAGCTCGAGCGCCCAGAAGAAGCCGGTGCCGCGAAGATCCCCGACGATGGGGATGTCAAGGAGCGGGGCGAGCGTCATTCGAAAATCGTCCTGATGGGCGGCCACGTGCTCCACCACCTCTTCGCGCTGCATGATCTGCAGGTTACGCAGGGCGATCGCGCACTGCACCGGGTGACCGCCGAAGGTGATTCCGTGGGAAAAGGAGTTGGGGTCTTCCAGGAAGGGCTCGGCCACCTTCTGGCTGGCGATGACGCCGCCGATCGAGGCGTAGGCGGAGGAGAGTCCCTTGGCGCAGGTGATCAGGTCGGGCCGGATGTCGTACAGCTCCGAGCCAAACCACGCTCCCAGACGGCCGAACCCGGTGATCACCTCGTCCGCGCAGAGCAGGATGCCGTAGCGATCGCAGATCTTGCGGACGCCCGCGAAGTAGCCCTCGGGCGGCGTGAACGATCCGCCCGCATTCTGCACGGGCTCCATGATCACCATCGCCACGGTGGCGGGGTCCTCGCGCTCGATCGCCTGTTGCAGCTCGGTCAGTAGGAACTCGGTGAACTGCTGTTCGGTCTCGCCTTCGGGGCGGTGGTAGCGGTCGGTGTTGGACACGTGGCCCACGCTGGGGACGAGCGGCTCGAACGGGGTGCGCAGCGCGGCCACGCCATTGATCGACAGCGCGCCCATTGTGGTGCCGTGGTAGGCAACGTCCCGGGCGATGGCCTTCCAGCGCCGCTCGCCTTTGAGGGTGTGGTACTGGCGGGCCAGTTTCCAGGCGCTCTCCACCGCCTCGGAGCCACCCGAGCAGAAGAACACCCGCTGCAGATCTCCGGGAGCCAGGCGTGCGACCTCGTGAGCCAGCTCGATCGAGCGCGGATGCGCGTAGCTCCAGTTGGTGTAGAACGGCAGCTCGCGCATCTGCTCGGCGGCCGCCTCCCCCATCTCCTCGCCGTATGAGTAGCCGATCTGCACGGCAAACAGGCCAGCCAGCGCGTCGAGGTAGCGCCGGCCACGGTCGTCCTCCAGATAACAGCCCTCACCTCGAACGATGATCGGGATCTCTCGGTCGGCGAAGCCGCCCACCCTGCTGAAGTGCAGCCACAGGTGATCGCGGGCGGCCCGTTGAAGGTCCGTGGGCGTATGGGGCTGTGTGAGTGCCATCGTCTCCTCTCCAGGACGCTGCGCCCGGCGCGGAAACTTTCATCCGCTGCCGAACAAAGCAACGAAATCAGTTAACAGGATCCGTCCGCTAGTTGCAAACAGGTCGGTCTAGGCGAGCCTTTCAACGGAATCAGTTGTGTTTGCCTCCACGAATGGGCATCATCGTCGTGGGGATGACTGCACAACGTAACGGCAGGAGAGTCCGCCTGGACGAGATGTCCAAGCGGATCATCGAACAGCTCCAGGAGGACGGGCGACGCTCGTACGCCTCGATCGCAGACGCCGTCGGGCTCTCGGAGGCGGCCGTTCGCCAGCGCGTGCACAAGCTGCTCGAGGCGGGTGTGATGCAGATCGTGGCGGTGACCGACCCGCTGATGCTGGGCTTCCGCCGGCAGGCGATGATCGGGATCACCGCCGAGGGCGACCTGGAGGAGATCGCAGGGAAGTTGAGCGCACTCCCGCAGATCGACTATGTGGTCATCTGCGCCGGCTCATTCGACATCATCATCGAGCTGGTGTGCGAGGACGACGAGCAGCTGATCTCGATTGTCAACGGGAAGGTGCGAGCGATCGACGGCGTCCGCAGCACCGAGACCTTCATGTACCTGCGCCTGGCCAAGCAGACGTACGCCTGGGGGGTCAAGTGAGGCCTCGACGGTGGCGGGCCGTCGCTCGTCCGCCAGGCCTTAGGGACGCTACGATGCCCCTCAGTCCGGCAACGTCGGCACGCGCCCGTAGCTCAGCTGGATAGAGCGTCGGTCTACGGAACCGAAGGTCGGGAGTTCGAATCTCTCCGGGCGCGCTGGGAAAGCCCTGCTAAGCGCTGTGTTTGTGGAACGACGTTCCGAAGTCGAACCGGGACCCTGATACCAAGCTGCTACCAAACGCTGCGAAGTTACGGCGCACGCCAAAGGGCGGCGATCCGCTACGACGCTTATGGTCGTGCCGCAGTCACGCCGGAGTCGGCAGATCCGCGCGAAGGTCCTTCAGCACGCCCCGACGGCCGACCGCGAGGCTAGCCACGCTGGTGGCGTGAGCTCCGCTCGCGTCCCCACCCTGGACCTCTGAGAACAATCCACCCCAGTATTCCGACGAATGCCGCGCGTAGCCGGAGGAGAATCCTCCACGAGGCTCGCGCTCTAACACGCTAATCAGAACTCCAACCGCTCTAGGCGACAGCAACAGAAATGCCCTCTGCCGGACCCGAACCGGCGACCCCCTTCCTTACCATCGCTTCCACGGTGGTTCTCTCTGATCACTGCTGTTTCGGTTTTGCAGAGATTTCCGCTCCCATGAGAGCTCAAGTTCGGTCGCCCGCGCTCTCCTGGTGTTCCCTGTCAACGATCATCGAAATTCCCCAGGGTTGATCATGGGAATTCCCCAGGTTGATCGGGCGCGGGAGCTGGGCAGTCGACGTAGAGTTCCGGCTGGACATGGCGGGAGAGGCTGTTGAGTTCGCACTGACTGAGGCGCCGGCAGACGTCGCGGACACGATCAGGTGGTTGCTGAGCGCCGGGTTCGGGCTCGCGGGTGAGCGCGGGGGTCGCAACGAGTCGTTCGGGAATCTGCTGCTTGAGTTCGAGCGTGCAGGCCAGCGAGTCGTGA
>DASZMP010000084.1:0-2934 GCA_035551795.1 Solirubrobacteraceae bacterium
GAGCAGCGCCTTGGCCACGCGATCCTTCACCGATCCCGTGGGATTCCGGGACTCCAGCTTGCCCCAGATGCGCACGCCCGGCTTCGGGCTCAGGCGCTTGAGCTCGATCAGCGGCGTGTGCCCGATGGACTGGACGATGTCGCCGTAACGGCCGCCGCAGGGCTTGTTGCGCAGCTGCTCCATCACTTCAGGAAGTATAGCTATGCGGCCTGATCCGCGAGCGCGGCCATGGGCCCTACAGCAGGGCGCTACAGGGGGGCGCTACAGGGCGCCACCGGCCATGGCCGGCAGGATCACCAGCGTGTCGCCCGATCCGACGGAGGTGTGGAGCCCGTCAAGGACCCGCACATCCTCGTCGTTGAGGTACACGTTCACGTACCGGTTGAGCTCGCCGTCGGCGGAGAACAGCTGGGACCGGGTGTCCGGATGGCTCTCCACCACGGACTGGAGGATCTCCCCGACCGAGTCACCCTCGGCCTGGAGCTCCTTCTCGCCGCCGACGGAGGCGCGCAGCACGGGAGGGATTCGAACGGTGGCCACGGCGTGATCGTACCCAGAAGGCCGTCTAGTGCGCGCCTGCGCAGAACAGCTCGTAATCAGGGAACACACCCAGCTCGTCGTCGGAGATCTCCTCCGGCTCGCGTGAGCAGATCGGGCATTCGGGGTCCCGGCGGACCTTGACCTCGGTGACCGTGGCGGCCAGCGCGTCATACATGAGCAGGCGCCCGATCAGCGGGTCGCCGATGTTGAGGATCAGCTTGATCACCTCGGTGGCCTGGAGCAGACCCATCGTGCCGGGCAGGACCCCGAGCACGCCGTTGGCCCCGCAGGACGGCGCCAGTTCGGCGGGCGGGGGCACCGGGAACAGGCAGCGGTAGCACGGACCGTCGTAGGGCTTGAACACCGACAGCTGGCCGTCGAAGCCGAGAATCGCCGCCGAGACGACCGGGATCTGCAGGCGCACCGAAGCGTCGTTGAGCAGGTACCGGGTGGGGAAGTTGTCCAGCCCGTCGACCACGATGTCATAGCCCGGGAGGACGTCCATGATGTTCTCAGGCCCCAGGCGGAGCTTGTGCTTGACGACCTGGACGTCGGGGTTCAACCCCCGGATCGTCTCCTCGGCAGAGTCGACCTTGGCGACGCCAACGCGATCGCTGGTGTGGATCACCTGGCGCTGGAGATTCGAGACATCGACGACGTCGTCATCGACGATCCCCAGGGTCCCCACCCCGGCGGCAGCCAGATACAGCGCCGCGGGGGATCCCAGGCCGCCGGCGCCCAGCAGGAGCACCTTGGCGTCGAGCAGCTTCTGCTGGCCCTCGATCCCCACCTCGGGCAGGAGCAGGTGGCGCGAGTAGCGCTCACGCTGCTCGGCCGACATGGCCCGCGGCGTCTCGACGTCGTAGCCGCGGTCCTTCCACAGGGTGAACCCGCCGGTCATCGACTCGACCTGGTCGTAGCCGAGGTCCTCGATCATCGTCCGGGCCGCCCAGGCCGAGCGGTTGCCCGACGCGCAGTACAGGATCACGTGCTGCGAGCGGTCGGGGGCGGCACCCTCAATGCGTGACTCCAGGTGGCTCTTGGGGACGTGCCTGGCGCCCGGGATATGCCCGGCCGACCACTCGTCGGTCTCGCGCACATCAACCACCACGGCGCCGTTCCCGAGCTGCTCGCGCACCGCGGACGGATCGACCTCGTCGATCCGGCTCTTGATCTGGCGGAGAATTTCGGCTCCAGAGGGACTCATCGGCAAAACTCCTAAAGGCGCTCAGGATTCAATACTTCAGTGAGTATAGCGGCGGATCACCGACCCGCGGCCGAGTTGCAACCGGCTTTAAGGGTAGGTTTTGCACGTGAGCGCCGAGACGCCCAAGCCACCCGAGCCACCCGGACACGCGCGGTCTGAGCCGATCGCGCCCCGCCGCCGCCGTTTGGGGATCGAGCGGTTCCTGACGCGGGTGATGGTCACCGCCGGGATCATCGGGATCGGGGTGGCGATCGCGGCGATCATGCACTCGCAGAAGTCCCAGGGCTGGCTGATCGGATTCGTCGTGTCGATCGTCTCGGTGATCCTCGCGGCGTTCGTGTGGTCATCGCGCCGACTCTGACCAAACGGTCGTTCGGTGGGGGTGGCCGGCCAGCCACCCCCACCGCAGAGGCGGTCCTGCCCGCCTCTGCCACCATCACTGCGGGTGCGCGCTCCGGTGGATCACATCTACGCTCCCGCCTTCCCGCGGGAGCTGCCCTGGGTGAACGTCGCCCCGCTGCGGATGGACCAGCAGCGAGGCCGCCCGGTGCTGATCGAGTTCTGGGACTTCTGCCGGGCCAACTCGCTGCGCACGCTGCCGTACATGAAGGCATGGCATGCGCGATACGCCGGGGCCGGCCTGCGGGTGATCGGCGTCCACACGGCCGGTTTTGAGACCTCGTCGGATCCCGAGCGGGTGCGCGAGGCCGTGGGCCGGCTCGGCATCGAGTACCCCGTGGTCATCGACTCCGCGCGCGAGATCTGGATGGAATACGAGAACCAGGGCTGGCCGGCCCGCTACCTGTTCGGACCCGAATCGACCCTGTTTGAGTACCACTACGGGGAGGGTGACTACGAGGGGACGGAGCTGGCCATCCAGGAGCTACTGGGAGTAGAGCGCGAGCCGCTCGCTCCTCAGCGTCCCGAGGAGCAGCCCGGAGCGCTGCTCGTACCGCCCAGCGACCAGGTGTCAGGCCCGTACAACGGCCCCTACCAGGCCGGAGGCGTGTGGGCGGTGCTCGACGGAGACGGCCGAGTGACCGTCGACGGACAGACGATCCGGGTCGATCACCCCGGCGCCTACGAGCTGCTGTGCCACCAGCAGAGCACGGCCGGAGAGCTGGAGATGGACCTGGGTGCGGGCGTGCGCTGCGAGGCCGTGTGCTTCACACCCGGGCTGGCGGCGC
>DASZMP010000085.1:0-11838 GCA_035551795.1 Solirubrobacteraceae bacterium
GTCGTAGGAGCGGCGCAGCGCATCCGACACTTCATATCCCGTGCAGCCCGTGCCTCGGACGTCGAGCACGATCCGCATTGGGTCGTAGGCGGCGATCCCGGCGTGGCCGACCAGCGAGGCATCGACGAGGCGGATCCCCTCGATCGTCTCGAGCTTGGCCCGGGCCACGGCAATCGCGTCGAGCGCTTCGTGCAACAGCTGCTCGCCGTGCAGGGCAAGCTGCCGCCGGGCTCCGTCGAGCGAAGCCAGCAACAGTGAGGATGGGCTCGTGGAGCGCAGCAGCCGGAGCACCCGGGCCACGCCCTCGGGATCGACGCGTCCGCTTAGGCCCACGTGCAGCATCGCGCTCTGGGTCAGGGAGCCGGCGATCTTATGCGTGCTGGTCAGCATCGCATCGGCGCCTTGTTCAAGCGCGGTCGGGGGGAGCGCCTGATGGAAGCCGAAATGCGGTCCCCAAGCCTGGTCGACGACCAGCGGCACGCCAGCGGCATGGGCGACCTCGGCCAGCCCGGCGATATCGGCGGCCATTCCGTAGTAGGTGGGCGAGACGATCCAGGCGAGGCGGGAGTCCGGCGCCGCCCGCAGCGCCGCCTCCAGCGTCTCCGGTGTCACGCAGTGCGTGATCCCCAGCTCCGCGTCGTACTCGGGCACGACGAAGCTCGGCAGGCCGCCGCTCAGCACCAGTCCGTCCACCACCGAGGAGTGGGAGTTGCGCTGCACCACCACCCGCGTCCCGAGGGGTGCCAATGCCAGCGACAGCGCGTGGTTGCCCTGCGTGGCGCCGTTGGTGAGGAACCAGGTTCGGGCGGCTCCGAACGCCTCGGCGGCCATCGCCTCGGCGCGCTCGTACGGGGTCGGCGACGCCCCCACGTCGATGCCGTGGATCAGCTGCGGGACGTCAGCGGCGAGCGCGTCGAGGCCGATCGCCTTGACCAGGCCGGGGTCGGCGCCCGAGCCTCCCTTGTGACCCGGCACGTGGTAGCGCGCGGCACCCCTGAAGGCGTATTCGACCACCGCATCGAGATAGGGCGCCACCGGCTGCTCGGGGACGTGCGCCCCGACGGCTGCCTTGGGCGTGCCGGGCGTCGTTTCCGGTTGGGCGGTCATGGCCTGATGCCCCGGTGCATAACGTCACCTCACAGCGTTGGTGTGCCTGCTTGGAGCGGAGCGTCGGCGTAGCGTTGCGTGTGGCGCTCCGGGACGAAATTCTCAAACGACTGCGCCACGCAATGTCCCGGCCAGCGGTACTCGGCTCGTCCCTCGGCCGGGAAGTACGCGGCGGTGTACAGCGTTCCCAGGCCGCTGGCGAACTCGGTGCGATACAGGGGAGGCTCCTGGAAGGCCTCGACCAGGCGCTCCTGCGTCATGGCCGGGGTCCGGAGCAATTCGAGCAGCCGTTGCTCGCGCCCGAACGTATCCACTGCGGTCGCGTATTGCGGCCAGTCATCACGGTGCTGGTGGTTGGCGGCGACCGGCACGGTGAGGATCTCCGGCTTGCGGTCGGGGCTCAGGCGGACGGTCGCGAAGTCACCCGCGTGATCGAGCAGGGTGACGTTCTGGGCCGCATGGACCGGGATCTGGCTGAGCACGCGGCACGCGTCCGTGACATCCGCGCAGACCTCCAGCACGTAGCGGATGACCAGCGGGATCCCAAATCCGTCGCCTACCGTGGGGCGCCCGCCGAACGTCAGCGAGGCCGCCAGTCCGCCATCGTTGACGCCGTCCAGCAGGCCCCACAGGCAGTCGCTCATCCCGATCACCCGCCGCCCGGTCCATCCGGTGTCGTACACGATCCCCTCGGCGCGTGAGGGCGCGTAGTCGTAGTTTCGCGCCAGCATCGGACCGCCGGTTCCGGTAAACGCCGCCTGTGAGCAACCGACGACGAACGCCGGCGGCCGATACATGGAGAGAAAGCGGGCGGCGAGCGGATCGCCGTCGGCCAGGGCGACCATGCGCTCGAACGTGGGCACCAGCTCCGGCATCCACATCTCCAGCATGGACCGGCAGGTGTCGAGGTCCGGCCGTGCTGCCTCTCCTTCCTGCAGGTACCAGCCCCGGTACGCCGGCCACATCGACTGGAACGCCTCCCGCCAGCTGTCGCCCGGCTCGGCTTCCCTGATGGCACGGAAGGTCAGCGCGTAGTCGGCGCCGGTAGCGGAGGGCTCAGACGCGGGGCCCCGGCGCACGGGCAGCAGGGCGAGTTTGAGTGCCTGGGAAATCCGCACCGGTCCAAAGCTAGCGGCGTCGCGGACGGTCACTTGCGCTCCACCCCGCACCAGTCGGTGATGAACAGGGCCAGCGCCTGCGCTGTCTGGACAACGGAGGACATGGAGACCCGCTCGTCCACGGCGTGGCTCCCCTCCCCGTGTGGCCCGAAGCACACGGCCGGGGTGCCGGCGTACAGCCCGAAGAAGCGCGCATCGGTGGTGGCGGTCGAGGCGATGCGGGCTGGCTGCTCCCCGATCGTCCGCTCGGCGGCCGAAGCGAGCGTCGCAACCAGCGACGAGTCGTTGTCCACGGTGTAACCGGCGCAGGCGAAGCCGTCGTACTGGACGCGTGCCGAGAACCCATCGAGCCCGGCCAGCGCTCCCGCCACCGCCGCCTCGACCTGGGCGCGGAGCTCGTCGACCGCCGCGCCCGGAAACAGCGCCAGCCGGCAGTGCAGGACGCTCTCGGCCGCCACCGTCGAGGCCCAGTCGCCGCCTTCGACGATCCCCACGTTGAGGTTGATCGGGTGCTCGTAGACGTCGTAGGGAGGCGGAGGGGCGATGTTCAACTCCGCCTCGAGCGCGCGCAGTGCCGAGATCACCGGAAAGCACATCTCGATCGCGTTGAACCCGATCGGCGCGTCACCGGCATGCGCGGAACGGCCTCGGACGATCACCTGAAACCAGAGCGTGCCGACTTGGGAGGTCTGGAGGGTCAGGCTGGTCGGCTCGGTGATGATCACCGCATCGGCGCGACGGCCTGAGAGCACACACTGAAGCGCGCCATTTCCACCACACTCCTCCTCCACCACGGACTGGAGCTCAACTGGAGCCAGCGGCGTCAACCCGAGTCGCTGGAGGCCGCGGACGGCGCCGACGATCGCCGCCAGGCCGGCCTTCATGTCGCCGGCCCCCCGGCCGTAGATCCAATCGCCGTCCCGGCGCGCGACGAATGGCGGGGACGACCACATGTCCGACGGCCCGGTGGGGACGACATCGATGTGACCGTTGAGGATCAGGGACCGGCCGGCGCCAGGCTTGCTCGGTCCCCATGAGGCCACCACGTTGATCTTCTCATCGACCGACCAGCTGAACGGCGAGGCGCCGGGACTCGACCGCAGCGATTCGGCGTCGAGCGGGAGATCATGGGGCTCGAGACCCAGCTCCCGGAAGGTTTCGCGCATCACCTCCTGGCCGGCGCGCTCCTCCCCCAGCAGCGTGGGGGCCTGGACGAGGTCGATCAGCAGCTCCTCGATCGCCGGCGCTTCCGCCGTGACCGCCGCCAGGACCTCCTCGTGTCCGACCGTCCGCTTTCGTAGCATGGGTGCTCAGCCGGCCTTGAACGCGAGCGCGTCGGGCATCGGCATCTGCTCCGGGCTCACGATCGGAGCGCCGGCGAACCGGGAGCGGATCTCCCGGATCCAGGTCTGGCATCGGTCGGTGAGCTTGCCGTCGTCGCCCTGAAGCCGCGTGCGCGTGACCAGGATGCCCAGGTCGGCCCCCCGGTAGCGATAGTCACCCGGACCGAGAACCCGCAGGTAGAACCCTTCCGACTCATCCGCCAGGTCGTGCCAGTCGGCGGCCGGCCGGCTGAAGCTGATCCGGCCGTCCTTGCCCAGGCGCCAGATGCCGGTGCGCGGAGCGTCGGTGAGCAGTTCGACCCCGTCATCGGGCTCCTTGAGGATGATCTGGCCCCACACGTCGGTCAGCCGGTCGCTGCCCCACCGGCGCCGGAGATCGTCCACGTCGATCTCGTAGTCGACGTCTAGATGCTCGGCCAGGTGGAACAGGAACAGCGGCATGTCCGCGTACGCGCTGGCGCTCACGTTCGTCATCGAGCTGATCCCGCTCAGCCGGGGGTTGAGCTCGCCCAGATACAGCTCGTCGGTGACCATGTCGACCAGGTAGTCGACCTCGAGCAGGCCCCGGTATCCCTCGACGGCCAACCGGTCGCCCAGCTGCCGGGTGAACTGCAGCGCGCGTTCGCGGTTGGCCGGTGACAGCGCGCCCGGAAAGATGTCGTTGCCACACCAGCCGCCACGGTACGGAGTCAGCTCAGGATGGCCCGTGAGGTCGATCATCAGCGGCCCCACCACCGTGCCGTGCCGCGTGATGCAGGCTTCGACAGCCACGGCTCGCGGGTTTATCCGGCGCATCACCTTGAGCTCCTGGCTGGTCATCTGATCGGCGTCGGCGTTCCAATCGCGCTCAGCGCGTACGAAGAAGGTCGTTTTCCCCGAGTCGCCGTAAGGCGTCTGGACGACCAGATCCTCCCCGAGGTCGGCCTCGGCGGCGAGCGCCAGCAGGTCGAGATAGCTGGTGGCGCGGCCAAGCACGTTGGGCACGCTGGGGACATCGGCCTGATCGCCCAGCTGGGTGGTGATGATCTTGGAGTCAAGTCGGTGGCGGAGCTCGGCCGACGGCAGGGCAACCTTCAGACCGACCTCGCCGGCGAGCCGCTCGCTCTCCTCGTCGAAGAACACGAACAGCGCCTCGCCACGCCTTGCGCCCGGGGCCGCCGCCTCGTGGGACGCGACGAACTCGGCCACCTGCGGGTGACCGAGGAGGTAGTTGCAGACATCCTCGATCGAACCGAACTGAGCATGTGGGGTGCGCGCCGGCACGAACGCGCACGGATGACCGCCGTCGAAGGAATCGAAGTAGTTGACGTAATAGAAGCGCCGAACCCAGCGGTCGATCCCCAGCAGGTTGAAGGCGATCGGCGAGATGAAGTAGATCGGCGTCTGGTTGGTTCGGAAGAACCCGCGCAGATCCGAGATCCCGGATAGCGGCGCCTGTTTGGCCATCTCACTCCTCCGTCTGCGTTCCGCGGCGGCCAGTCCGTGTGCCGCTGCTGAGACGCGCCGATTCTAACTTTGACCGCCCTGTTACTCCTAGTAATGCTCGCGACCGACCAGCTCGCTTCCGCGGCCCCACCGGATCAGGAGTCATGGCAACGCCGGGGACTTGGGGCCACGTCCAGCGCCGGGTTGCGGTCGAAGAAACCGGCGGGCTTCAGCCAGAAGGAGACCGTGTCGGCAGGCATCACGGGCCAGTCCTCCGGGCGGGTGATGTGATGGATCCCGAACACGTACCAGAGCACCACGTCCGTGTCGTCGATCGATCGGTTCGCGGCCGTCCACACCGCCAGGCCGGCGTCCTCGTCGCTCTGCACGACGAACTCGCCACACGGCCAGCGCTCGTCAGGGTCGTACGGGGTCACCCACAGCGTGTGACCGATCACCCTGGCCCGGCGGAACACCGGAGAGCTGGCGTCCATCATGGCTGGGAAGCACGCATCCGGCACGAGCTTGTAGGCCACCGGAGTCCCGAGTCCGTTGAGGACGCTGTCGTTGACGACCTTCCAGGCCCGCTGCGTGCTCCAGTCGTAGTCCTGCTTGCCCTCCTCCTCGGTGCGCAGCGGGGTACTGCGCTGCACGATCGCCAGCCCGTGCGGGTTGTCCGGGCCGATTGGAAGCGGCTCGGACTCCGTCATGTGGACGGTGTTGGACTCGCCGTCGACGTCGAGGTCGAGCCGCGCGACGATGAAGTGCTGGTGGAAGGGCGCGTACGTGCGGTTGTCGACCAGCGTGCCATACGGCGGCGGTTTCCCTCCGGAGAAGCTGGTGGTGACCATGATCCCGGTCGCCCGTACCTCGCACTGGACGCTCCCGTCCTGGTAGAAGCGCCAGTACACGAGGTACTCGTAGTTGGCAACGGTGGCGTGGAAGGAGACCACCAGCCGGCGGGCACGTCTCACCTCGGTGCCCGCGTCCGGATCGACGTGCTTCCAGAGGACGGCGTCGTCCTCCTCGTGGATGCATATGGCGTTGCGGATCGTCTGAGGCTCGCCGGTGGTGTCGTGCACGACCGCGTCGAGGTAGGTGATCTCGCCGAGACAGTCGCACCCGAGCTCAAGCGACGTGGTCATGAACCCGAGTCCCCATTCGCCGATGTCGAAGGCGGTCCGAGCCTTGTGGTCCTCGGTCGGATCGCGATAGGGGACGACCATCTCGGCAAACGAGAGACGGTGGGCGACCGAACGCAGCCGGTTGCCGTTCTGGTAGCCGAGCGTGTGGATGACCAGACCCTCACGCGGGTTGAAGCCGAGCCGCATCGACCACCGCTGCCAGCTCAGCTGATTGCCCTCAAACGCGAACGACACGCCCTGCGGCTGCACGATTTCCAGTGGCCTGAGGTCGTCTCGCAGTCGCTGGCCGGGCACCAGGCGCGGCACGTACTCGCCCATCGGCGCCGGCGGCTCGACGGTCCCCCAATCCTCTATGTCCAGCAGCTCCAGCGAGTTCATGTCGACGACGAAGTGCAGCCCGCAGATCGGATTCGCGTACGGGTTGGCGCCCTCCTCGGTGCGGTACCACAGGTCGGTCCACCCCACGCGCCGGTCGCGGTAGCGCTCGGGTACGAGCAGGCCACCGTACGCCCAGGTGTCGATCAGCACCTGCTCGAGATTTCGGATCCCGCGCCCCGCCAGGACGTCGATCACGCGGGGATCCTGCTTGAGCGCCTCCTCGCACTCGTGGTACTCGTCGACCGTGAGGTTCGCCTGCATGCCGGGACAGTGCTGCCACGACAGGACCCGCTCCTGATCGAGTGACACCCGGCCCTTGTAGGTCTTGACGTCCTCGCGGTTCCAGCACACCACCTCGGCCAGACGCTCGATGGCGTCTCCGGGCGAGAAACCGCGCACGATCTCCTTCGAAGGCTCGCGCAGCTCGATCGAGGCAAACCGCCAGCCCGGTCCCACGCCCTGATCCCGCCGGACGATCGCGGCGACCGTCCCGATCTCCTCGGCCGACAACGGGTCGAGCGGATGCTCGACCCCGGTGATGTTCGGCCGCTCAGGCAAAGGCACCGTTTGACGTCAGCGGCTCTCCCCCAGCCACGTTCGGCAGGTACTCGTCGAGGAAGATCCGAGCCACCAGCTCCTGTCGTGACGACACGCCCGTCTTCTCGAACAGGCTCTTGATGTGGTCCTGGACTGTGTAAGGCGATAGCACCAGGGTCCGGGCGACCTCTAGGTTGGTGAGCCCCTGCGCCAGCAGCACCGCGATCTCGCGCTCTCGGGCGCTCACGCCGTCCGTCTCCAGGCGCACCGCGGTCGACTGGGCGGTGGCGGCACGCTCGAGGACGATCGCGACGCGGTCGCCCAACTCGTCGGGGATAGACGCGTGAAGCGTGACCCATCCCGACGACGTGGGAACCGCCACCGCGTCTCCCCGGCCGGGGGTCTGTCCGCGAGCGAAGCCGGCGAGTGCCAGCACGGCGGCGGGGGGAGCCTGACCGCCGGGCGCGGCCTGCGTTTCCATGGCCGCTATGAGCTCTCGCGCGGGTGGAGTGACCATCTCGATCTCGTTCCTCGGTCCGAGAATCACCAGACCCGGCGCCGATGGGCCCCGCGGCTGCCGCGCCGCGTCGAACCGGAGCGAGGTGCGGATGCCGTCGGCGACCAGCGTCGTGATCGTTGCCAGTGCGGCCGCTTCCAGAGGCGTGAAGTCGTGCTGGTCGGATCGACGCGCGAGGTGCACGGCTCCCCAGACCCGTCCGCGGCTGACGAACGCCGCCCGCATCTCGAACGGAATCCCGGACGGCTCGAGCAGCTCCCGGTAGCGCGTGCTCCGCTGCGGTCGTCCCTTCGTGGTCTGGCTGAGGATGCCGACCGGCACTCGGCGGGAGGCGAGTCCGGCGAAGGTATTGAAGTCCGGGGTGAAGTATTCGCTGGCGACGAGCTTGGCGCCGGCCTCCGGCGCCGTCGTCGCGGTGAACACGCCAGCCGAGATCAGCTCGTCAGGCGCGTCACTCGTGATCAACCGCGTCTCCGGGTCAAGCGTGTGCCAGCAGGCGGCGTCGCAATCGAACACGCGCCGCAAGCGTGCGGTGACCTCCGCGTAGTACCGGCGACGGGGCAGGCCCCGACGTCCGAGCGCCGCGACGTCGTCGATCAGACGTTCGGTCGGCCATCGCCCCTGAGGCATCGGGTGAGTATCCCGGACCACCCGGTCAAGCGCAGGAAATATCCCCGCATCTGGGGGATCGACTGAAGCCAATGCGTGCGGCAGGCTTCCCAGGGCAAGCAACCCATTCACTGGAGGCATCATGATCAGCAGCACAGTCAACGATCCGGCCACTTCCGCCGCATCCGGAGCCCCTGCGCCGATCGCACTCGGCGCGACCGAGGGTGAGGCGTACTGGTTCTTCGGAAGCCTCGTGATCCTCAAATCGACGTCAGACTCGACGGCGGGACGCGTGATGGTCACGGAGAACCTGGGACCGCGCGGCACCGGGTCGCCCCTGCACGTGCACCACCGTGAGGACGAGTGGTTCTACGTGATCGAGGGCGAGCTCACGCTGTGGGTGGGGGGCCAGGTCATCACCGCCCCGGCGGGCGCGTTCGTGTACGGCCCCCGGAACGTGCCGCACACCTTCATGGTCAGCTCCGAGCAGGCCCGGTACCTGCTGGTTACTGAGCCGGCCGGCTTTGACAACTTCATCCGCGCGGTGGGAGAACCGGCTCCCCGTCTCGAAGTCCCGCCGGCCCCCGCCGCGCCGCCTGACATGCAGCGGATCATGCAGCTCGCCGCCGAGTCCGGGATGGAGATCCTCGGGCCTCCCGGGATCCCCGCCTGAGGCCCGGCGGCATCGTGCTGGAGCTGGGTCGCGGGTCCTCACCGGGACCCGCGACCGGTAGCGGCCAAGCGCGCGGCTCACCAGTCGGCGGAACTCTCGGCTTGTTGGGCAGCGTCGCGGTAGCGGGCCTGCTCGCGGCGGATGAGGTCGGGGTTGGTGTGGCGAGCGTGGGCCAGCTCGACGGCCAGGGTTTGCAGCGCGCCGGCTCCGCCGAGCAGGCCGGCCAGTGCCGGATCGACGAGGGCGGGGTCTGGAAGCTCGATGACAAGCCGTCCGGCCGGCGTCAGATCGCCAGGCAGCGCTCGATCGTATGAGGCCGAAAGCAGTCCGGCGACCGGCAGCCCGATGGCGGCTGCGGCGCGGGCGACGTGGACGGCGCGGCGCGCGAGCCGGTCGCGGTCGCGATGCTCGGTGATCGCGACGAGAATCAGCGCGTCTGCCGGCTCGTGGGCGGCCAGTTGGCCGTGCAGGACGGTTTCAAGCTCGAGCGCGAGCGTCGGTAGCTGGGCCCCCTCGGCGATCTTGAGCGCCAGCTCTCGGGCGGTGGTGTGATCGATTCCGGCCCCGGCGCAGAGAATGATGTGCCGGTCGGCAAGACGCTCGGCGAGCGAGGCCGCACCCTCGATGAGCCTCGCGTACTCGAGAAGCTCGCCTGCCGCTGCCGGGTTTGCCTGAAGGGGACCGAGCCGGGCCGCCAGTGCGGCGCCGGCCGCCACGGCCGACGTGTAGGCGACCGTGTGGCACCAGGAATCGTCGTGGAGAGGGGTGACGAGCACCTGGTCGGCCGCCCGGGCCACACTGGCGCCTGGCTGATTGGTGATGGCGATCGTGTGGGCGCCGGCGTCACGGGCAGCCTGCAAAGCGAGGACAGTCGCCCGCGTGCCGCCGTCGTGCGAGATCCCTACGCATGCTCCCGGCTCGGGGTCGATTGTGGCGGTCAGCGAGGGCCGTGCCCGAACCAGGGGAGCCGAGCCGGGGCCGGCGGCCGCCCGGATCAGTGCCGCCACCGCGTGCGAGGCGTGCTCGGAGGTTCCGCACCCGCAGATGACAAGCGGATCGCTGCGCTCGAGCGTTGCGCCGATCTGATCAGCGGCTTGCTCGGTGGCTGGCGGTGGGCTGTCCAGCAGCGTCTGGATCAGCCCGGGCTGGGCGGCGATCATCTCCTCCATCACCCACGGCGGGCCGGCCCGCAGCTCAGGGAACGCGTCGGTGTGCCAGCCGGGATCACTCATCGTCGGCTACCGGGGTGATCCTGTCGCCGACCTTCAGGGTGCCGCTCGTGATCAGGTCGGCCCGGAGGCCACCGCGGTGAACGAGCTCGCGCAGGACGCCCGGCCGGGTCAGGCGCTGCACGTGCGCGCACGGCTCGCAGAGCCGCCGGCCAATCAGCTCCAGTTCGCCGATCCTGAAGCGCCAGCCGACCAGCGCATTCAGGTCCAGGCCTCGGGTGATGACGTTGCGACGCGCTTCAGCGCCGGTGAGGGGCCGTCCGTCGGGCAGCTCCAGCGCATCGAGGACCTCGCCGGCAATCAGCGTCAGGTCATTGCCGCGGCCTCCGACGACGGAGAACGTGCCCTCCCCGGCCGCATAGCGGTCACCCTCCAGGCCGCGGCCGGCGATCGCGCGCACCTCCCCGCGCGGGCGCATCGGTGCGCCGGCGTGCGGCGCCACGAAGATCGCCTCGACCCGCCCGCCCTGGACTGGCGCCGGCAAAGCACCGGGGCGCGGCGGCTCCAGCCCTGCGAGCACGTATCCCGCCTGCAAGCGCGCAGGCTTATCCGCGGGCCGCGCGAGCGGGTCGAAGATCACGCCAGATGGGACGCCGAACATGATCACGTAGTGATCGGTGCCAACGTCATCGATGAGATACGCGAGCCAGGGTCCCGCCCAGGAGAAGCGCTCGGGATCGGCGACCTCGACCAGGCCGAGCCCGCGCTCGGCCAGCCATTGACGCACCGTGACGAGCAGCGGCGGTTCCCCGGGCGCCGGGATCTCTTGCAGCTCGAGCTCGAGCAGGGAGGCCAGGCAGGCGGCCAGTGACCGCTCCGCGGGCGTGCCCGGACCTGTGGCCCTGACTTCGATCACCGTCCTGCATCCTCAGAGGTCTGGCCGGGAATCGCCGCCCGGCCGTGAACGTCGAAGGACACGATCACGCTTGAGCCATGCATGAACCAGGAACTCAAGCACGGCGAGCGCTCGACAAGCCCGATGAGACGTCGTTCGACGTTGAGCCGATGCGGCTTAGTTCCCACCGCCTATCACTGCGGGGGCCGCTCAGGTGGCGAGCGCTGGCGCCGCGAGCGAGCTTGTTTGGGCGTCCGGGCACCTGCTGATCAGGATGGCAGTGGCGACGATCCAGAGTCCCGTGAGGGGAAGGCGCCCACGTGGTGGATGTGTGCCGCCGCTGGGCGCTTACCGGGCGGCCGGGCGTCGCCAGGCGAGTATCACACCGTCGCCGATGGTCAACAGGACGTTGTCGGTCCGCTCGTCGGCCTGAACCTGGCTCGCAAAAGCGCGGATCCCGACCGTGCCTGGGTCCGTGACGTCGGGGCTGAGCGCGGCACCGTCACGAAATAAATTGTCGGCAACGATCACGCCGCGGTCAGCCAGCTTCTCGAACACCGCGTCGTAGTAGGCGGGATAGTCAGCCTTCCAGGCGTCGATCCAAACGAGATCAAACGGGCCGTCCAGCTGCGTCAGCGACTCCAGCGCGTCGCCGTGGATCAGCTCGATGCGATCGCGGTAGGGGCTGGCATCGAAGTGACGGGCCGCGATCGCAGCGTGGTCGGGGTCGATCTCCAGGGTGATGACGCGCCCGTCGTCAGGCAGGGCGGCGGCGATCGCCAACGTACCGACGCCGGTGAATGTGCCGATCTCCAGCACACGCCGAGCCCCGCCGATCACGATCAGCGCTTGCAACAGGCGGGCCTCTGCCAGCCCGGCCATCATCTGCGGGGACCCGGTGTTCGTCGCGGTCCAGCGCGCC
>DASZMP010000086.1:0-3965 GCA_035551795.1 Solirubrobacteraceae bacterium
CGGCGACGGCGAGCCGATGATCCAGGCCGACTTTGCCTGGCCCGAGGCCAGGGTGATCCTGGAGACGGACGGGCAGCAGGCTCACGGTCAGCCGAGGCGCACGAACTCCGACTACCGTCGCGATCAGCGCGCGGCCAAAGCAGGCTGGTACACGCTCCGCGTGGCCACGCAACAGATCCGCGCCGAGCCCGAACGGGTCAAAGAGACCCTTATCGCCGTGGTCAGGTCGCGGCTGAAACAGCCGGCGGCGCGACCGGAACAGGAGCCGGAGCCGCAGCCGAAGCCGAAGCCGAAGGCGGGGCAAGATCCAGAGCCGCCCGCTCCAGCCGATCGAAGCTGACCAGCCGCTGACGCCGCCCGAGCGCGTCCGAAACGGCGAACGCCACCCGCTTGCGGAAGCACCTCATCTGTCCCGCCATGCGCTCGGTCTCCCGGATCAGCGAGGTCATCTGCACGTCCGGCAGCCCGCAGGCGACCACCCAGCCGAACGGCTGGAGATCGTTCTCCACGTTCACGGCGAACCCGTGTGTCGTGACTCCGCGAGACACATGCACTCCGATCGAGGCGATCTTCCGCTCGTCAACCCACACACCCGTGAAGTCAGGACCCTCGTCTGTCCGAGCCCGGGCCGAGATTCCCTCGAGGCCCAGAGCAGACACCAGACCCCGCTCCAGTGTGCGCACGTACTCGACGACGTCGTCGACGCGCACGATCGGGTAGCCCACGAGCTGTCCCGGGCCGTGATAGGTGAGCTTCCCGCCCCGGTCCGTGTCGACGATGTCGATGCCCTGGAGGCGGTACCACTCCTCGCCCATCGGCAGTTCATCGGCGCCCGAACGGCGACCGCGCGTGTAGACGGGCGGATGCTCCAGCAGGAGCATCACGTCTGGCAGCGCGTCAGCCTGGCGTGCCTGACGCAGACGCAGCTGCAGCTCGAGTGCGCGGCGGTACTCCACCACCCCCAGGTGGCAGACCCAGAGCTCGGGCTCGGTGCTGCGGTTCATTGCACCCATCGTAGAGCCGGCGGTTACAGCTGCTGGGTCTCCAGGTTCCGCTTGACGGCGGCCAGGAACTGGGCCGAGAGCGCGCCGTCCAGCGTCCGGTGATCCCAGCTCAGCCCGAGGATGGTCATCGGCCGGATGGCGATCGAATCGTTTCCGTCGGCGTCGGTCACCACCACCGGTCGCTTGACCACGGCCTCCAGGTCGAGGATCGCCACCTGCGGCTGGTTGATGATCGGCGTCGCCATGATCGACCCGTACTGGCCGGGGTTGGTGATCGTGAACGTGCCGCCCCGCACGTCATCCGGCGAGAGCTGACCCGATCTCGACCGCTTGGCCAGGTCGCGGATCCGCGCCGCCAGCCCCTCCACCGAGAGCTGGTGGGCGTCCCGCACGACCGGAACGATCAGACCGTCCTCGCCCAGCGACACGGCGATGCCCAGGTGCACCTCGTTGTCGAAGCGGCTGTATTTGTCTCCGTCCATCCAGGCGTTCAGCGCCGGGTACTCGCGGAGCGCCAGCACGCACGCACGGGCCACGAACGACAACGCGGTCACGCCGACCCGAGCCCGGGCGGCTTCGACGCGGCTCATGTCCACCTCTATCCAGGTGGTGCATGTGGCCGACACCTCGAGGGAGCGCTTCATGTGCTCGCCGATCGTCCGGCGCATCCGAGACAGCTGACCCCCGCCCGCCGGCGCAGACGCGGGAGCGGCGGCCGGACCAGGAGTCGGTACCGGGTCGGGCCGGTACGGACTCTCGATGTGCAGCGGTGGACCCTCAGCCACACCGGTACCCGCGGTACCAGCGTCACCGTTGCCGTTGACCAGCGCCATCACGTCCTGCTTGCGCACCCGCCCGCCCCGGCCGGTACCGACAACGGTGGACAGATCGATCCCATGGGCTTCGGCGACCCGCTGGACGACCGGCGAGTAGCGGGGACCGTTAGACCCTGTCGTCCTCACCGGGGCGGCGGGCGTGTCCATGTCCGTCGGGGCCGCCTCCATGCCGGTCACGTCCTGAGCGGCTGCCTCGGGTGCCGGAGAGTCGTCGGAATCGGAGGCCGCGGCAGCCCCATCGCCACCAGACACCGACAGCCGAGCCAGCACCGCTCCCACCGGCACGGTCTGTTCGACGTCGACCAGGATCTCCGCCACCACACCAGCCGCCGGCGAGGGCAGCTCGGTGTCGATCTTGTCGGTGGAGATGTCGCACACGGTCTCCTCATAGGCGACGGTGTCGCCCACCGACACCCGCCAGGCCACGATCGTGCCTTCGGAGACCGAGACCCCCATCTGGGGCATCGTCACATCGACCAGCGCGGCGCCCGTCTCAGTACGCGAGGAGCTCACGGCACGCCTCCCTCACGCGCTCGACCGACGGCAGCACCGCCTGTTCCAGAGGTGGCGAGAAGGGGATCGGGACATCGGGCGAGGCCACGCGAACGACCGGTCCGTCGAGGTCCTCGAAGGCCTTCTCGGCGATCAGGGCCGCCACCTGGGCACCGGCCGCGCAGGTGGCGTTGGCTTCGTCCAGGATCACCACCTTGGAGCAGCGCGCGACCGAGTCCAGAATCGCGTCCTCATCGAGAGGCACCAGCGATCGCAGATCCAGCACCTCGATCGAGGCACCGTCCAGCCCGTCTGACGCTGCCTCCAGAGCAAGGGGCACCATCGCGCCGTACGCGATCACGACCAGGTCAGAGCCCGCCTGCGCCACTCGTGCGGTGAATGGGGCCTCAAAAACCCCCTCCGGCACCTCTCCCTTAACCCGCCGGTACAGGTGCTTGTGCTCCATGTAGCACACCGGGTTAGGGTCATGAATGGCCGAGTGCAGCAGGCCCTTGGCGTCCTCGGCAGTGGACGGAGCCACCACCTTCAGCCCGGGCGCGTGCATGAACCACGCCTCCGGATTCTGGGAGTGAAACGGCCCGCCGGAGAATCCGCCTCCAGACGGCAGGCGCACGACTAGCGGTACGGCCAGCCCCTGGCGGTAGTACATCTTCCCGGCGACGTTGACCAGCTGGTCAAAGCCGCAGGAGATGAAGTCGGAGAACTGCATCTCGCACACCGGCCGCAGCCCCACCGCCGCCGCGCCCACCGCGCACCCGATGATGGCCGACTCGGCCAGCGGGGTGTCCATCACCCGGTCAGGACCGAACTCGTCGATGAACCCATCGGTGACCTTGAACGCGCCGCCGAACACCCCGATGTCTTCGCCCATCAGCATCACGCGCTCGTCGGCCCGCATCTCGTCCCGCAACGCCGAGGAGATCGCCTGAAGATAGGTGAGCGCCGCCATCAGGCACCACCACCACCGGATGCAAAGCCCGACCACCGCGGGACCCCGTCGCCCAGCGGCTCGGACTCGCCCTCGCAGAACACACCGGAGGCGGCCGTGGCGGGATCCGGCATCGGCGAGGCCAGGGCCGTCTCGGTGGCGGCGTCGATCTCGGCGCGCACCGCCTCGCGCAGCGAATCCACGTCGACTCCCAACTCCGAGAGTCGCGCCACCTGCCGGTCGATCGGATCCTTCGCCTTCCATTCCTCCACCTGCTCACGAGGGACGTACTTCATGTCGTCGTGGGCCGCGTGGCCGTGCATCCGCATGGTCACGGCCTCGACCAGTGTGGGGCCGCCACCCTGCAAAGCCCGTTCCCGCGCCTCCCGACAGACCTCGAAAACCGACTCGACATCGTTGCCGTCAACCGTCACGCCCTCCATCCCGTAGGCATCGGCTCGCCTCACGGGATCGACCGCGAACTGCTTGTCCAGCGGCGTCGAGTACGCGTACTGGTTGTTCTCCAGCACGAACACGACCGGCAGCTTCTGCACGCCGGCCCAGTTCATCGCTTCGTGGAAGTCGCCGCGCGAGGTCGAGCCGTCGCCGAACCAGGTCAGCGCGCAGCGGCGCTCGCCGCGGAGCTTGAAGGCCATCGCCATCCCGGTCGCGACGAGCATCATG
>DASZMP010000087.1:0-11915 GCA_035551795.1 Solirubrobacteraceae bacterium
TACCGGTTTTCGAGACCGGCGCATTCAACCGCTCTGCCACCTCTCCGGGCGCTCGACGATTCCGGCCGGCTGACCCGCTGTACGGGTGTGGAATCAGCAATGGAGCACGGATGATTCTACGAGGGCCGTCGTGGCACGTCCGTCTGGGCTCGGCCTGGCCGGTTTTGGCACCGAGCCGCCACGGGAAGCAGACGTGGAGAACTTCGCCACTCATGCTCGAGCAACTTCTCTTTCCCCCGCGGCTGGTCATGCGAGCGTTCGATGACCTGCACCGGGCGGCGGGCGCGATCGTGCGTATGTCCGCCTCAGCCGAGGCGCTGCGCGAAGAGGTGGCGGGAATCCGGCGGCTGGCGGAGCCGATCCCGGGAGAGCTTGACGCCCTCCGCGTGGAGTTCGGCGGTTCCAACGACGAAATCGCCAGGCTGCGCGAGGCGTTCGGGCCGGAGCTGGCTGCCGTCCGCCGAGCCTCGGAGGAGGTCAGCCAGTCGGTGCGCCGGCTGACGCGGGACGCCGACGAGATGCGGGAGGTCGTGGAGCCGCTTCAGGCGGCCACCGAGCGCGTGGGGCGGGTGGCAGAGCGGCTACCCGGTGGCGGCCGAACGGCCTGACGCGCCCCCGGCAGGCCCGGTCAACCCTCAGCGGCGACCGGCGAAGAACGACCGCAGGAGCTCGGCCGACTCCTCAGCCAGCAGGCCCCCCTGGTGGTCGGGCCGGTGGTTGAGCTGGGGTAGGTCCAGGAGATTGACCACGCTGCCGGCGGCGCCCGCCTTGTGATCGGTCGCGCCGAACACCACGCGCCGAATCCGGGCCAGGACGAGCGCCCCGGCGCACATCGAGCAAGGTTCCAGGGTGACGTACATGATCGCCCCCAGCACCCGCCACGAGCCCAGTGAGGCGGCGGCCTGGCGAACGGCGATCATCTCGGCGTGCGCCGTAGGGTCCGCGCGCAGCTCCCGTTCGTTGTGCCCGGCGCCGATCACCTCGCCGTCCAGGACGATCACAGCGCCCACCGGGACATCGTCGTGCTCGAGCGCGCGGCTGGCCTCCCGCAGGGCAAGTCGCATGAAGTATTCGTCGCGAGGGAAGAAGGGGGAGCTGACCTGAGGCAAGCGGTTTGCGGCTCCTGTGAAACTTTGGGGCTCCGATGATGTCTTAACCACCGCCCAACCCCTCGTGGGCTCGACGGCAGCGTGCGATTGGCCACGGTGGGGGGCCGACAGGGCGTGAACAGATGAATCCAGATCTTCAGAAGGGTTGGCCGCTCGGGCGATCTCGGGTTCGATGGTGTGCAGCGGCATGGCTCGCGCTGGCTCTCAGCCTGTCGGTGGTGGGCAGTGCGTCGGCGGGTGGCGGACCAGCGGCAGGCGGTGCGACGGAGAGCAGCGGGGCAATGGCAGGCGGTGCGTCAGGTGGTGCCCCTTACGTCCCCGGCCGGCTGATCGTCGGCTATGCCCCGCCCGTCGCCTCGCCGTCGGCGGACATCCGCAGCTCGAGCGGCATCGGGGTGAGCACCGTCCCGGCTCCGTCGGGTGCCCCCCAGGAGCAGGTGCTCCGGCTGCCGGCGGGACATTCGGTGGTCGCGTCCCTGTCGGCGGTCCGGCGAGTCCCCGGGATCACTTTCGTGGTGCCTGACTACATCGCCCACGCCGCGGGCGCCTGGTACCCGAATGACCCGGGGCGCGCCCACCGCCGCGGGGGCTGGGAGACGATGCAGTGGAACTTCCTGGCCAGAGCGGGGGTCAACGCTCCGGAGGGCTGGGCCAATCTGATCGCCGACCACCGGCCGGGCGCCGAGGGGATCAGGGTGGCAGTCCTCGATACGGGCGTCGCATACCGGGACTGGCGGCAGTTCGTGAAGATGCCGGACTTCGGCGATACCCGCTTCGTGGACCCGTGCGACCTGGTGGATGGCCGGATCAGGCACGGCCGGTGCACCGCCACCCACGCGCTCGACCGAAACGGCCACGGCACCTTCGTGGCCGCTGAGCTGGCCGAGGCGACCAACAATCGGCGCTACCTGACGGGTCTGGCCTACGGCGCGTCGATCATGCCCATCCGGGTGCTGAACGCCAACGGTGACGGCGGTTCGGCCGGTGTGGCCGCTGGGATCCGGTATGCGGTGGCCCACGCGGCTCGCGTGATCAACCTGAGCCTCCAGTTCGGAGACGGCCTGAGCGCATCGGACATCCCCAACGTGATGTCCGCGCTGCAATACGCCAACGCTCACAACGTGGTCGTGGTGGCCGCCGCCGGAAACGACAGCAGCAGCGGGGTGGCGTATCCCGCGCGGGCCCGCACCGTGATCGCGGTGGGCGCCACGACCGAGGACCGTTGCCTGGCCAGCTACTCCGACCGTGGTCAGGGACTGGACCTGGTGGCCCCCGGCGGTGGGCGCGACGCGAACCTGCAGGAGCGCAACTGCCACCCGGGCCGGAAGCTTCCGAACATCTACCAGCTGGACTTCCGCCACCTGGGACAGCCGCGGTCGTTCGGGTACTCGAGTGACTGGTTCGGCACCTCGATGGCCGCGCCCGAGGTTTCGGCCGCCGCGGCGATGATCCTGGCCAGCGGGGTAATCGGCTCGCACCCCAAACCCGCCGCGGTCATGGCCAGACTCGAGCAGACCGCCACACCGCTCGGCGGGGCGGCGCCGAACGCCGACTATGCCTACGGGCTGCTCAACATCGGGGCCGCCACCGCACCCGCCGCCTCCGGCGGCTGAGCCAAGAGCCGTCCGGAGCAGTGGAGCCCGGACTCAGCTGGCTCAGCTGGTCTTGACGATCAGCACCGAGCAGGGAGCGCTGTGCGAGATCTTGTTCGGCACCGAGCCGAGCAGGAACCGCCGCCTCCCGGTCATGCCGCGGTTGCCGACCATGATCAGGTCGGCCCGCTGCTCCTCGGCGACATCGAGGATCGCGTCGGCCGGATCTCCCTGACGGGCGAAGGTCTCCACCTCGGACACGCCGGCCGAGCGGGCCTCGTTGGCCGTCTCCTCGAGCATCGCGAGCACGTCGTCACGCTGGTTGAACACCCAATCCCGGTCCTCAGGGAGATCGCGTCGCTCCTCGCGCAGCCGAACGTCGGAGACCGCTTCGTAGACGCTGACCACCAGAAGCTTGGCTGCCAGGCCCTCGGCCAGGGAGACCGCATTGGCCACGGCCCGTCGTGCCGTCTCCGAACCGTCGGTGCCGATGACGATCGACTTGAACATCAGATCAGCTTCGTTAGAGCGATGACCATGCCGGCGAGCACAAATATCACAATCAGTGCCTGTACGTAAAGCCAACTTCTGGGCATCGGTGGCTCAGACGTTAGACGGCCGGCGCTCGCTGAGGGCCTGAATCGCCGACGCGCGGCACCACAAGGCGCTCCGAAACCACCCCGAGCTGGGCTGGCTCGAGCCCGTCCAGCAGGCCCACCGGGCGGGGCGGGACACCGTCCTCAAGCACGACGGCGCCTCCCGGCCAGTACGGGTGGGGCGGCTGGCTGTGAGCGACCAGCCTGGGTTCATACAGCCACGCTCCGGTGTTCAGAAAGCTCGCGCCGCTGCGCGGATCACGCCACTGGACGGGGTCGTCGGCGGCCAGCGGTCCGAGGCGGTGCACGTGACCGAACACCACCCAATCGGCGCGCACGCCGAGGCGCTGGATCACCTCGGCCATCGCCGGAAGAGCGTGGCGGCGCATCTGGTGGCTGAGCAGCCGCCAGGTCAGCGGCGCGATCCGTGGGTCCAGCACTCCATCCTGAAGTGCCGGCATCGTGGTCGCCCTGAGGACCGCGCCGAGTTCCCGCAGGCCCCTGGCCGCCGGCCGCGGGAGGCGCGATGTCAGAGGACCCAGGTGCACCCGTCCCGGCCGCTCGTACGCCCACGGTCCGGCTCTACCGGATTCATCGCCGCGAGGGGGCCCCCGAAACCAGCCCCAGCTCGACACCGGCACCAGGTGGCGGTCCAGATAATGGCCGTGCGTGGCCCACACGTTGTCGTTCAGGCGCACGCCCGGATAGCTCACCTCAACCCGCCCGCGGCCCAGCCGGCCGGCGATGGCGCTCAGCGCCGGGCTGGTGTCCAGCGGCACCCGATCCTCCAACCCCAGATCGTTACCCCGGGCGCGCAGCCACCCGCGAATCGTCGGGCGGTCGTGGTTGCCCGGGACGAACACGACGTGCCCGCCCGGGCCCAGCGCCGCGCCGATAGCCGCCAGCACCGGCGCTGCCGTGTCCAGCGCCGCGGTTGCCCGGCCCTCCAAGAGCTCGACGACGTCGCCCAGCAACACCAGCCGGTCGGTCCGCTCCACCTCGGCGAGCAACGCCTCGAGCGGCTCGGCGCGCTCCAACACGCTCCCGCGCGAGGCGGAGCCGAGGTGCAGGTCCGAGATGATCAGCGTGCGTGACACCGGCCGGCCACGTTAGAGGCAGGCCAGCGGCGCACGACGGCCGGGAGCCGTCAGCTGACGTAGAGCGAGGAGCGGAAGTAGACGGGCACGCCCCGCGCCACCACCAGAACGGGGCACGAGGCGTTCTCGATCGCGTTCTGCGCTTGAGCGGAGACCAGCACCTGGCCCTCGCCGGCCTCCGGTCGTGAGCCCACGATCAGGAGGTCGACGCCGTGGACGGCGCCGGTCACCTGGGCGTCGAAGTGCGAGGCCAGCGCGTGAGCGGTGTCGATCGCGGCGTGGTCGTCGAGCCCGGCCAGGAGCCCGAGGTTGCGGATCTCGTGCTCCCGGGTGGCCGCGTAGCCGGCCGGAGCGATGGCCAGTGAGGTGTGCCCACCCTCCAGGAGCCGCTGAGCAGATGCCTGCGGCACCACGTGTCCCGCCGGCGTCCGGTAGTCCGAGCCGAACACGATCAGGTCGGCGTCGGTGTGCTCGGCCAGCGTGCGCAGGCCCTCACCGGTCGAGGCGTGCACCACGACCCGGCGCTCGACCTCCAGGTCACCCAGCCAGCGGGCGCCGCGTTCGAGCAGCTCCTCGGCCTCGTGCTCCTCGAGCTCCTCGCGGGATCGCTCGGACACCTTGGAATGGCGCACGTACGCGAGGACCAGGTCCAGGCCGGCCTCTCCAAGCACCGTCGCCAGGCCAAGGGCGTCCTCGTCGTTCAACGTGCCGTCGTATGAAACGATCGCGGTAGGCATGGCCGGCAGCGTGGCAGCGGGGCTGAATAACTTCCAATGAAGTTGATCATCCGTAGAATAAGCAACGCTTATGCTCAGCCTGACCAGGTTGAAGGTCCTCGTCGAGGTGGTCAACCGGGGCTCCTTCTCGGACGCCGCCGATGCGCTGTCCTACACGCAGTCGGCGGTGTCGCAGGCGATCGCCCGGCTCGAGGCGGAGATCGGCGCCACGCTGGTCGTCCGGGACCGCCGGGGGGTGAGGCCCACGGCGGCCGGCGCCACCCTGGTGGAACACGCGGATGCCATCTTCGCCCACGTGCAGTTGGCCGAGGATGAGCTCGCCGCCCTGCTCGGGTTGCGCCGGGGCCGGTTGCGGGTGGCCTCGTTCCCGTCCGCCGGTGCAAGCCTGATGCCGCAGGCCGTGGCCACGTTCCGCCGCCGGCACCCGCACATCGAGCTGAGCCTGGCCGAGGGGGAGCCGGAGGAGATCGCGCCCCGGCTGCGGGCCGGGGAGTTCGACCTGGCCCTGCTGTTCGTGTTCCCGGAGGCCACCGAGGTGACCCAGGGGCCGCTGGCCGTCACGCACCTGCTCGACGATCCGCTCCAGGTGGCCCTGCCGGCGGGACACCGGCTGGTGGACACCGAGCCGCTCACACTGGCTGACCTGAGCGATGAGGACTGGGTGCAGACCTCGGCGGCCAGTCCGTGCGCGCGCCACGTGGTCCGCTCCTGCCTGGCAGCCGGCTTCGAACCCCGGGTGAGCTTCGAGAGCGATGACTACGCCACGGTGCAGGGACTGGTGGCCGCGGGCGTGGGTGTGGCGCTGATTCCTCGCCTGGCACTCGGTGCCCACCATTCGGGCGTGGTCGTGCGCCCCCTTGATCCCAGCAGCCCCACCCGGCAGATCGTGGTGGCCACGCCGGCCGGTCCGGGCGCGGCACCCGCCGCCCGCTCGATGGTCCGGGTCCTTTCCGACGTGGCCGGCGCGCACCGAGCGCAAACGTCGGCGACGGCATGACCGATCAGGCCCGGCGGCTCAGCTTCGGCGCCGTGGCAGACGCGTACGACCGCTCGCGACCCGATTACCCACCCGAGCTCGTGGATGACGTGATCGAGTACGCGGGCTGCGGGCCCGGCAGCGAGGTGCTGGAGATCGGAGCCGGCACCGGCAAGGCCACCCGCATGTTCTGCGCTCGGGGCCTGTCGGTGGTGGCCGTCGAGCCTGACGGCGAGATGGCGGCGGTGGCGAGCCGGCAAGCCGCCACCGCCGGGCATTCCGTGCGGATCATTCAGAGCGACTTCGAGTCGGCGGCGCTGGCCGCCGGGGCGTTCCCGCTGGCCTACAGCGCCCAGGCCTGGCACTGGATCGAGCCTGAGACGGGGTACGCGCGCGTGCACGGTCTGCTGCGCTCCGGCGGCGTGCTGGCCGCGTTCTGGAACCGAGTCGACTGGAGTCGCTGCCCGCTGCGCGAGGAGCTCCAGGCGGCCTACGAGGAGAGCGGCGCCGATCAGGTCCAGCTCGGTCCGATGCATCCGGGTGTGAGCGCCTCGCCGCGAACGACGGATGAGTGGGACCCGGAGCTGGCCCGGGCGGCCGGGTTCACCCATACCGGGATGCGCTCGTACGAGCGTGTGTTTCGCTACACGGCCGCCGAGTACGTGGCGCTGCTCGGCACGCACTCCGACCACATCCTGCTCGCGCCCGAGGTGCGCCATCAGCTGCTCGAGCAGGTCAGCCAGACGATCGAGCGCCACGGCGGCGTGCTCGAGCTGAGCGTGCCGACGGTGCTCTGCGTGGCCCGAGCTTGAGCGGGGTCAGCCGCTGAAGGTGCCGGCCAGATTGGCCAGCACCTCGGCGTAGATCCGGCGCAGGCCGAGCGGCGCGAACAGTCCCTCGAAGATCCCGGCGACCCCGCCCGCGCCCTGCCAGGACCCCTCCAGGGTGACCCGGCTGCTCGTGCCGGGGCCGAGCGGCTCGACCGTCCAGGTGCTGACGAACGAGGACAGCTCGTCCCGCTCGCGCAGGATGCCGGGCTCCTCGTCGGCGCGGAGCCGGTAGTCGCGCTCGCGGCCGCCGGCGGCGAAGTGATAGGCGAAGATCGTGCCGGCGCCGCTGCCGCCGGCCTCCACGCGACAGGCGGTGTAGTTGTCGGTGAGGAGCTCCGGGCGGGCGTCGTAGTCGCGCAGCCGCTCGAGGACCTGCTCTGGAGGTGCCTGGACGGTGGCGGTGGCTCGCGCGGTGACCTGGGCCATGGCCTGTGATTCAAGCAGCCGGGCGCCGGCGTGCTCCCCCTGCCTGGCTCAGTCAGCGAGTGCGGGCGGATCGACGGCCACGAAGCCCAGCAGCACGCAGGCGATCAGGAGGACCGCGCCGAGCACCTGGCCCCACTCGACATCGATGAACACGACCAGGATCAGCCCGGCCACGAACGCAGCCAGGGCCAGGCGGGCCAGGGTGGGGCGCGCGGTGCGCCGGATGGTCTCCGGCGCTCGCGTCTCGAGGGACGCCGCGCCTGCGGCGGTCCCGCCGCTCAGACGGCCGCCCAGGAACAGGCGGAACAGCAGGGCCAGCGACGGGAACAAGATCACGCCGCCCGCCACCACGGCGACCACCACGAGCACCAGCGAGTCGTACGGGGCCGCTGCCTGGCGGATCGTCAGGCCGGGGAGCAGGATCGGCTGCTGGGCCAGGCCCCACCCGGCCACCACCGCCGCGACCGTCAGGGCGGCCACGTAACGGGCAGGCTCGAAGCGCCCCGTCCACACCAGGCCGATCGCCGCCACGCCGGCGAGGAACGACACGATCAGCGCGATCAGCCCGCCGCCCGAAGTGAGCCCGGCATACAGCGTTCGGGCGTCACCGTGGATCACCACCAGGCCGGCCGCCGCCGCGGCGCCGGCCAGACCGCCGGCGACGAGCGCGCGGACGCGGAAGGCCCGGGCCAGCTCGGCATCGTCCTGGCGGGTGGCGTCGGCGGCCAGGTACACCGAGGCCAGGTAGGCCGAGCTGAGCACGGCGATCACGCCGATCATGATCGAGGTGGGGTTGAGCCAGCTGGAGAACAGGTGGCCGGTGGCGTTGCCCACCGGCACCCGCCGGGCGGCGAGCGCACCGATGCACGTGCCCAGCGCGAACGGGGTCACCAGCGAGCTGACGGCAAAGACGGTGTCGATCCGCCTGGCCTCGGCGGCGGTGCCGGCTCCGGCGCGCAGCGCGTAGCTGGCGCCCCGCAGGATGATGCCCACGGCGGCGATGAACAGCGGGATCGACAGGGTCGACGCGATCGACCCGAACGCCGTGGGGTAGGCGGTCCAGGTCACGGTGAGGACGAAGATCAGCCACACGTGATTGGCCTCCCACACCGGGGCCATCGACTCGTGTGCGTGCTGGCGGATCCGCTCCCCGGCCTCGCCTCTGCCCGCGATCAGCTGCCAGATGCCGGCGCCGAAGTCCGCTCCGGCGAGCACCGTGTAGAAGACCAGGCCGGCCATCACGAACAGCACGGGGACGACGTACAGGTGCATCAGGTCGCCTCCGCCGTTCGACTGGCTCCGCCCTCGGTCTCAGCCGCGGCCTCGGGCGGCTCCGGCATCGGCGCGCGGGCCAGCCGGCGCAGCACCCAGAACACGGTGGCGGCGACGCCCGCGTACACCACGACCAGCGTCCCGTAGCCGATCGGCAGCGCGGGCACGTTGGTCACGGCCTGCGAGGTGCGCATCACGTTGTAGACGACCCAGGGCTGGCGCCCGACCTCGGTGGTCACCCAGCCCGCCACCAGGGCCACGTAGGAAAGCGGGCCGCAGGCGACGACCGCGGCCAGGAACCAGCGCGACTCGGGCAGCTGACCGCGCCGCCAGCGAAACCACAAGAAGAACGCTCCGAGCAGCGCCATCAGCGTGCCGATCCCCACCATCGTCTGGAACGAGAGCCTGGTGACGTTGATCGGCGGGCGGTCCTTCTGTTGGACCGTGTCGAGGCCCTTCACGGTGGCGTTCGGATTGTGGAAGGCCAGCAGCGACAGGAGCTTGGGGATGGCGATTCCGTACTTGACCTGCCGGTCGGTGTACCAGCCGAGGATGTGCTCGTCGGCGCCCCGGGTCGTCCTGTACAGCCCCTCCATGGCGGCCAGCTTGATCGGCTGGGTGTTGGCCACCTCGCGGGCGATCCAGTCGCCCAGGACGACCTGCACGGGGGAGGCGATCGCGGCGATCGTCAGCGGGATCGCAAAGGCGGCGCGCTCGTAGCGGCCCCATCGGCCGGTTCGGAGCCGGCCCAAGCCGTAGGCGGCGGCGACCAGGAAGCCGGTGACGATGTAGCCGGCCACGTACATGTGCAGGAGCTCCGGCCACAGATAGGGGTTGCCGAACAGCGCCTGGAGGGGGTGGACGGCAACGGCGTGCCCATTTTGCAGGCGGAAGCCGGAGGGGTGGTTCATCCAGGAGTTGACCGAGATCACCATCATCGAGCCGAGAAAGCCGGTGATCACTACGGGCACGGCGCTGAGCAGGTGGGCCTTGGGCGACAGGCGGTTCCAGCCGTAGATGTAGATCCCCAGGAAGATCGCCTCGGTGAAGAACGAGAACCCCTCGACCGCGAAACCGAGTCCGAACACGGAGCCGAACGTGGCGGTGAAGTTCGGCCACAGGAGCCCCATCTCGAAGGACAGGATCGTGCCGGTGATCACGCCGACGGCGAACAGGGCGACCATCACCTTCGACCAGCGCTGGGCCAGCGTGCGGTAGACCTCGCGGCCGGTGCGCAGGTGCAGCCACTCGACGTAGACGACCATCGCCGGGAACGCGATCCCGAAGCACACCAGCGGGATGTGCACGATGAACGAGAGCGCCTGCATCTGGCGCGCCTCGAGCAGATAGTGCTGGTGGGTCGGGGCCAGCGAGACGACGGTGGCGGCGGAGAGGCCCACGCTCTGCTCCTCAGCTCAGGTGTCCCGAGGCCGGCACTCGGTGCACGTTACCCCCGCCCGGCGGCGGGGGCGAGCTACTCCGGGCCGCCTCGGTAGGGTTGCGGCCCACCGATGGAGCTGCGCGACCGCCACATCGTCCTGACCGGCGCCGCCGGCGGCATCGGGCGCGCTCTGGCCGGGCGCTTCGCCGCCGAGGAGCCGCGGGCGCTGGTGCTGTCGGATCTGGACCGCGCGGCGATCCGGGACGTGGCGGACGCGGTGGGGGCGACGGCAGTGCCCGCGGATGTGGGCCGGCCCGGCGAGGTTGAGCGGCTGATCGCGGCGGCCGAGGCGGCGCACGGGCCGATTGACGTGTTCTTCTCCAACGCCGGGATCGGTGGACCGCCCGGGCTGGTGGATGTGCCGGATGAGGACTGGGCACGGATCTGGGAGATCAACGTGATGGCCCACGTGCGCGCGGCCCGGCTGCTGGCGCCGAAGATGGCTCTGCGCGAGGAGGGTGGCTACCTGGTGAGCACGGCGTCGGCGGCCGGACTGCTGACGCAGGTCTCCGCCGCGCCCTATTCGGTCACCAAGCACGCCGCGGTGGCGCTGGCGGAGTGGATCTCGGTGAACTACGGCGACGACGGGGTGCGGGTGTCCTGCCTGTGCCCGCAGGCGGTGCGCACACCGATGCTGGAGGCGGCGCTGGAGTCGGATCCCGTGGGGGCGGTGCCGTTGTTGGCGGGCGGTGTTTTGGAGCCTGAGGAGGTGGCCTCGGCTGTGGTTGACGGGATGCGCGACGAGCGCTTCCTGATCCTGCCCCACCCCGTCGTGGGGGAGTATCTGGCGCTGAAGGGGACGCAGCCGGAGCGGTGGCTGGGCGGGATGCGCAAGATGCTGCGGGGGGCGCGGGCGAGGGTGGAGGGGGCGTAAGCTCGAGCCCGGCGAGCATCTGTGGATCAGAATCGCGCTATAGGGCGATTTCCATCCACAGATCGGCCTGCTGAATCCGCCTCGCGCCCCGCTGGGCCCGCCACTCCGATCGGTGCCCCCAGCACCGCGTCGGGAATCCCGAACGCGTCCACCAGCTCCCCCGCCACCAGCCGCACCTCATTGCACAGCCGGTTGACCTCGCGGGTGATCTGCTTGGTGCGGCCCGACGACAGGCGCCCATGCTCCCGGAAGAAGCCCTTGTCGGTCGTAGGTGGCGGTGGTGCGCAGCTGCTGGACGTTGGATCCGTGGCCGGCCTCGGTCATGGCAAAGCAGCCGGGCGGCTCCAGCGTCCCGATCGCGCGCAGGTAGCGCTGGTGGTGGCGCTCGCTGCCGAGTGCTGGATCGAGCCGCCAAACAGCCCGAACTGCACCCCGAACTTGACCAGCAGCGACAGGTCGCCGTGGCCCAGCGTCTCGAACCCGGCCAAGTTGGCGCCGGGGTCGTTGGATCCCCCGTACTCGACCGGGAAGCCCGGCACACTCAGCCCGTCGGCGGTGATGGCCCGGCCCACTCCATCACCCGTTCGCGGTACTCGGCCGTGGGCAGCGCCTCGACCGGGGCGAACTCGGGACGCGACTGGACCTCGCGGATCCGGTAGCGCAGCTCCGCGTAGCGTCCGTCCAGCACTCGCTGAAGCGCCGCCGGATCAAAGCTCTGCGCCGACTCCTGGATCGCCGCCACCGCGCGCAAACAATAATGTCGCGGCGCGCGAGCCGGAGCCAGCTAGGACTTGAACAACCTGTGCACGTGCCGGAAGAACCGTGCCACCCGTCCGTGGGCATGGCCGGCCAGTCCGGTCGCTCCCATCAGCACGATGAACACGCCCGCCAGGAGCATCAACCCGCCCAGCAGTCGGGGCCAGTGGCGGTGCAGGAACAGGCGCGCCCGGGAGAGGCGTTCCTGA